>JBBDHW010000001.1:0-8236 GCA_040880805.1 Acidimicrobiia bacterium
CCGAACTCGGCGCGCTGCGCCTCGAGGAGCTCGGCGTTGCGACCGGCGCCGAGCGCGACGACTTCCTAGCGGTCGCGCTGGCTGCCGACGACCTCGAGCGCCTGCGTGCCGACCGAACCGGTCGATCCGAGGACGACGATCCTTCGCACGTCTCCATCGCGGCCCCAAATCATCAGATCGGGCCCATCAGATCGGGCCCATCAGATGATGTCGCGGGCGAGGACCAGGTAGTAGACGGCGGGCAGGCAGAACAGCATCGCGTCGAAGCGGTCGAGCGCACCGCCGTGGCCGGGCAGCAGCGTGCCGAGGTCCTTGAGTCCGAGGTCGCGCTTCAGCATCGACTCGCAGAGGTCGCCGAGCGGGGCGAAGATCGCTACTACCACGCCGAGGAGCAGGCCGTCAGCGAGCGAGTTCCACGGGTGGAGGCCCATGACCTCGGCGACCACGGCACCCAGGATCACCGACGCCACCATCCCGGCAATCAGCCCCTCGACCGTCTTGTTCGGCGAGACGTCGGGCGCGAGCGCGCGGCGCCCGAGACGGGAACCGACCACGTACCCAACGACGTCGTAGCCGACCGCGCAGATCACGAGACCGATGATCATCCCGACACCGTCTGGATAGACGAGCAGGAGCCCCGCGAAGCCTCCGAGTACGCCGACGTAGCCGTATCCGAGCATCGTGACGGCCGCGTTCACCATTGGCCGCGCGTTCACGACCTTCGCGAGATACCAGAAGAGCGTGAAGCCGAGCACGACCGCGGACACGAGCGGGAACGCGCGTTCACCGTAGCTGTACGCGATGCTGACCAGTCCGGCCGACCCGAGCAGACCGATGATCGTCGCGGGCTGGAAGCCGGCGCGCCGGACACCCTCGTAGAACTCGAACGCGGCGATGGCCACGATGATCGTGACGAGGGTCGCAGTGGCAGCTCTCCCGAGCGCGAACGCCGCGAGGCCGATGCCGGCCAGTATGACGCCGGTGATCACGCGCGTCATGAGGTCGTCGTGCATGGGCATCGCGCGAGACGGTCGATCGTTGGCTTCCGCCGCGCCGTACGCACTGGCCGTCGCGGCGGCGCCCGCGCGTGCGGCGCGCCCTCGGGAGCGCCGGTCGGGTGAGCGCCGCGCGGCAACCTCGTCCGCGAACACTTCGTCGTCGTCGACGTCGGGCACGTCGACCAACGCGCCGAGCTCGCCACTGTCGTCGTGCACGGGGTCGTCGTCGAAGTCGCCGAAATCGCTCTCGGACCACTCGCCGGCCTCGCTGCGGAACCGAGGCGTGCTCCCCGAGGTCGAGAAGATGTCGTCGTCGAGCGGATCGTCGGCCGAGATCATCGGGACTTCGCCGGTGGGTGGCTCGGTCCAGTGAGGGAGCGGGAGCGGGCCGCTCGATTCGCTCGCGGGCGCGGGCCGCGGGGTGAGCGGGAGCGGGCCGCTCGATTCGCTCGCGCGGTCGGTGGGAAGAGGGAACCGGGCCGCAGGGCGCACGTCGGGCGGCGGCTCGCGGCGAGGGCGGGGCGGCTCCTCGGGGCGTGAGGGCCCGCGGCCTGCTTCGACAGCCGCCTGCGCCTCGTCGGCACCGAGAATGCGCACGCCCTCGTTCGTGGGCGTATCGGTTGGATCGTCTTCGAAGTCGTCGGGCACGGCCCCAAGGCTAGACCGGTTGTCCGCTCTCGGCGGCTTTCGCCGCCAGGCCGCTCAGATCTGCAGCAGTTCGTTCTCCTTGTGCTTCAACAGCTCGTCGATCTCGGTGCCGACGTCGTGCGTGCGCTTCTCGAGCTCCTTCTCGGCCCGGTCGAGGTCGTCCTTGCCGATCTCGCCGTCCTTCTCGAATGCCTCGAGGTCGTGGCGGGCCTGACGCCGGATGTTGCGCACCGCAACCCGCGCCTCCTCCGCCTGATGGCGCACGATCTTCACCAGATCCTTGCGCCGCTCCTCGGTGAGCTCCGGGAAGACGAGGCGGATGATCTGGCCGTCGTTCGACGGATTGATCCCGAGGTCGCTCGTCTGGAGAGCCTTCTCGATCGACTTGATCGACGTCTTGTCGTACGGCGAGATCGTGAGCACGCGAGGCTCGGGCACCCCGAAGCCCGCGATCTGCTGGAGCGGAACTTCGCTCCCGTAGAAGTCGACCTTGAGCTTCTCGACGAGCGCCGAGTTCGCGCGACCGGTTCGCACGCCGGCGAACTCGCCCTGCAGGTGGCTGACGGCCTTGCGCATCTTGTCGGCGCAGTCCTCCATCACGATGTCACGCACGTCGTCACTCACTGGTGGCTGCTCCCGAGCTCACGAGTGTGCCGATGCCCTCGCCGAGCAGCGCGCGCCTGATGTTTCCGGGCGCGGTGACGTCGAACACGATGATCGGTAGCTCGTTGTCCATGCAGAACGTGATCGCGGTGGAGTCCATGACCTTGAGCCCGCGGCTGAGCACTTCGAGGTAGCTCACCTCGACGAGCTTCACCGCGTCGGAGTGACTCCGCGGATCAGCGCTGTACACGCCGTCGACGCCCGAATGTGTGCCCTTCAGGATCGCCTCGGCGCCGATCTCCGCGGCGCGGAGCGCGGCGGTGGTGTCGGTAGTGAAGTACGGGTTGCCGTTGCCCGCGGCGAACACGACGACACGACCCTTCTCCAGATGGCGGATCGCACGGAGCGGGATGAACGGTTCCGCGATCTGCGTCATCGCGATCGCAGTTTGCACGCGCGTCGGCTGGCCGACCGCTTCCAGCGCATCCTGGAGCGCGAGCGCGTTGATCACCGTGCCGAGCATGCCCATGTAGTCGGAGCGGGCGCGATCCATGCCGCGGTTCTCGCCCGACATTCCACGCCAGATGTTGCCGCCACCCATCACGACGGCAATCTCGACTCCGAGGTCACGCCGCGACGACTCGATCTCCCCGGCGATGCGGGCCACGACCTCGGCGTCGATGTGATGCCCGGTGGCCTCGTTCTCGAGCGCCTCGCCCGACAGCTTCAGCACCACCCGATGGAAGCGACTCGACCCCATAGGGAGGGAAGTTACTCCTCGCCGACCTTCACGCGAGCGAAGCGGCGCAGGGTGGCTCCGCTCCCGAGACCCTCGACGAGCTTGCCGATCGAGACCTTCGGGTCCTTCACGGAACCCTGCTCGAGGAGCACCACGTCCTTGTAGAACGCGTTGAGCCGTCCAGTGACCGCACCGGCGAGCTTCGCCTCGGGCACCCCTTCGTTCCGGCTCTTCGCCTCGATCACCGCGCGCTCACGCTCGACGATGTCGGCCGGCACCTCATCGCGCGTGAGGTAGCCGGGGGAGGCGAACGCGACGTGCAACGAGATTTCGTGCGCGAGCTCACGTGCCTTCGAGTCGGACGGGTCGACGCCGCCGAGCTCGACAAGCACGCCGATCGTGCCGCGGTTGTTCTGTGTGTGGGTATACGCATCGACGAGTCCGTCAGCCGCCTCGAAGCGAACGACGCGACCGAGCGACACGTTCTCGCCGAGCTTGGCCGCGAGCTGCGTGAGCGTGTCGCCCACGGTGGAGCCTTCGTACGGGAGTGAGGCGACGTCACCGTCACCCTCGGCGGCCACGAGCTTCGCAACCGCCGACACCGTGGCCGTGAACTCGGTGCCCTTGGCGACGAAGTCGGTGTTGCAGTTGAGCCCGACGATCACGCCCACGTTGCCGTCGACCAGCGTCTCGACCGCGCCCTCGGTGGCCTCGCGCTCCGACAGCTTTCCGGCTTTGCCCAGCCCGAGCTCGCGCAGCCAGTCGATCGACCGCTCGAGGTCACCGTCGTTCTGCTCGAGCGCCTTCTTGCAGTCCATCATCCCCGCGCCCGTTGCCTTGCGCAGCGCGGCAACGTCTTTCGCCGCGATCTCAGCCATCGGTCTGCTGCTCCTCCGTCGTGCTCTCGGTTGGGCTTTCGGGCTCGGGCGCGTCCGCCGCGGGCGCTTCCGCCTTGGCCTCGTCCAGGCGCGCTTCGCGCTCGCGCTGCGCGGCGGCGGCCGTGTTCCGCGCGGCCTGCTGCTCCTCGTCACGGCGCGCCCGTTCCTCGGGGCCGAGGTTCACCACCGGCGGTGCCTCGGGCTTCGCGTCCTCCGCCTTGGTACCGGGGCGTCCACGCTTGCGCTGGTCGAGCCAGCGACCCTCGATGACCGCCTCCGCGATGATCCGGCACATCAGGTTGGCGGAACGGATCGCGTCGTCGTTGCCGGGGATCACGTAGTCGATCAGGTCGGGATCGCAGTTGGTGTCGACGACGGCGATCACCGGGATGCCAAGACGGTTCGCCTCGGTGACCGCGATGTGCTCCTTCTTCGTGTCGATCACGAAGACGGCGTCGGGTGGACGTTCGAGGTTGCGAATACCGCCCAGGTTGCGCTCGAGCTTCGCGAGCTCGCGCTTCACCTTGAGGCCTTCCTTCTTGATCATCTGTTCGGTCTCACCCGACGCGACGAGCTGCTCGAGCTCGCGCAACTTCGACACGCGCGCGTGCACGGTCTGGAAGTTGGTGAGCATCCCGCCCAGCCAGCGGTAGTTCACGTAGGGCGAGTTCGACCGATCGGCCTGCTTCTGGATCGGCTCCTGGGTCTGCTTCTTCGTGCCGACGAAGAGAACGGTGCCACCGTTCTCCACGGTGCCCCGGACGAACCGGTAGGCGGTGTCGATCCGCTCGAGCGTCTGTTGCAGGTCGATGATGTAGATCCCGTTGCGCTCACCGAAGATGAATCGCTTCATCTTCGGGTTCCAGCGGCGGGTCTGGTGGCCGAAGTGAACGCCGGCCTCCAGCAGGTTCTTCATCGTGACGACCGCGGTGGTCTCAGCCACAGTGGTCCTTTCGTTCGTGCAGCCGGACGCGACAGCCACCTCGAGCCGGTCGACCGGTCTGCTCCTCGGTTGTTCCTCCGCCCGCCGGCACCGAGATGTCAGCTCGGAGAGCTGGTTTCCGGGTGACCGGGGACTGCGGGCGTGCGTGATCCCGGGCGAGACGCTCGGGTCGCCGCCCAGTGTACTGGCCGAGGTTCGGCCGGTCCTCGGAGATCCGGGTCAGCCCGAGGCGCGGGTGCCAGAAGCCCGGGTGATGGCGGCGACGAGAGCGACGGGGGTGAGTGGCTGGTCGGTGAGCACCACGCCGAGCGGGGCGAGCGCGTCGGCGACCGCGTTGAAGACCGCGGCGGGCGCCCCGATGGCCCCACCCTCACCCATGCCCTTGAAGCCCCCCGGGCGGGCGGACGCGGTCTGGATGTGGCCGTACTCCATCACCGCGACATCGGCGGCGGTCGGGAGCAGGTAGTCGAGGAACGTGGTGGTGGTGGGGTTGCCGTCGCAGTCGTACACGAAGTGCTCGAACAGCACCCCGCCGATCCCCTGCACCACTCCCCCGGCAATCTGGCCCTCCACGACGTTGGGGTTGATCAGCGCGCCGCAGTCTTCGCTCACGATGTAACGGACCAGGGTCACGAGGCCGGTGTTCGGGTCGACCTCGCACGTGCAGATGTGCGCGGCATTCGACCACGTGGGCCCCTCGGTGGTGAAGCGCGACGCGATCTCCAGACCCGGCGGCACGCCGTTGGGGAGGTCGCGGGGCTTCATGTAGGCGAGATGCGCGACCTCGGCCAGTGTCTTCTGCGCCGTGGGCGTACCGCGTACCGACACCACGCCGCCTTCCATCTCGAGGTCGTCGGGTGAGGCCTCGAGCATGTGCGCGGCGATCTGAAACACGCGCTCGCGCATCTCGAGCGCAGCCTGGCGCGCCGCGCCGCCGCCGAACACGGCGTTGCGGCTCCCGCCCGTGGTCGCACCGATCGGCGCGATGGCGGTGTCGCCGATGAGCACCTCGACGTCGTCGGGATGCACGCCGAGATACTCGGCGGTGACCTGAGCGATGATCGTCTCCATGCTGTGACCCTGCGAGTTCACCCCGCTCATCACCTGGATGGAACCGCTCGGGTCGATGCGGATCGTGGCCGACTCGGTGATGCCGACGCCGAAGGCTCCGGCGGTGGGCTCGATGTACACCGCGATGCCGACGCCGAGGTACCGGCCCTGCTCGCGCGCCGCGGCCTGCTCGCGGCGAAACGCGTCGTAGTCGAGCATGGCGGCGGCTTGCTCGAGCGTCTCGGCCGGGGTGATGCGATCGAAGGTGGCGCCGGCCGTGGTGGTGTACGGGAGATCCGACTGGTGCACGATGTTGCGCCGGCGGAGCTCGAGTGGGTCGATGCCCGCGTTCCGTGCCGCGATGTCGAGCATGATCTCGCGCGCGACCGTCTCCATCATCCATGGGCCGCGGTAGGCGCCTCGACGCGATGTGTTGGTGATCACGCTCGTGCTCGACCCGCCCATCTTCCCGACCTTGTAGGGACCGGGAAGGAAGCGCAGGATGCTCGCCCCGCCACCCCCCGCGGAGTACGCACCCAGGTCGTCGATGTGCTCCACCTGCATCGCGACGATCTTGCCGCCGTCGTCGAGCGCGACCGACACCTCGGCCTCCTCTGCGCGCGAGTGCGACGCGGCCACGAGGTTCTCCCAGCGATCTTCCGACCACTTCACCGGGCGACGGAGCGCGCGTGCCGCGAGCACGAGTGCGGTCTCCTCGCGTCCGACACTGATCTTCTGACCGAATGCGCCGCCGACATCGGGAACGATCACGTGCACCTTGTTGACCGCGAGACCGAGGAAGCGCGCAAAGTGGTCGCGCGCGGCGTGCGCGCCCTGGCTCGAGATCCACACCGTCATCTCGCCGCGCGCAGGGTCCCAGCTCCCGACGGCGCCGCGCGTCTCCAGAGGTACAGCGACGTAGCGGTGCTGGCGGATGGTCTCGGTGACGACGTGTGCCGCTCCTTCGAACGCCGCCCCGAGCTCCGGATCGTCGGGCGACGTGGTGGTGCGGGCGACATTCGAGCCGAGCTCCGGATGCACGAGCTCGTCGGTGTTGTCGACCGCCGCCCACAGGTCGACCACCGCGGGCCGGGGGTCGTAGTCGACGGTGACCAGCTCGCAGGCATCCTCCGCGATCGCGCGCGTGTCGGCGACCACGAGCACGATCGGGTCGCCCACGAAGCAGACCACGTCGCGCGCCAGCGGCCGAGCACCGAGGGGGCCCGCGTTCAGGGCGTCGGGTGCGGCGACATCGGCAAGATCGTCGTAGGTGTAGACCGCCACCACACCAAGCAGCGCAGCCGCCTCGCCGAGGTCGAGACGCGTAATCGCCGCCCGCGCGTGCGGACTGCGCACGAACGCGGCGTGCAACATGCCGGGGACGACGACGTCGTCGGTGTAGCGGCCGCGACCGGTGAGAAAGCGCGGGTCTTCCTTCCGCTCGACACGAGCGCCGACGAAGCGGCCTGCCTCCACCTCGACGAGTCCCTCGGGAATCGGGGCGTGTTGCTCAGTCTTCGCCATCTTCTCCGCTCTCGGCACTCCGTGCCGGGCCGCTCAGGCCACGGCTCGACTCGGGCGGCCGAGCCTACCCATCAGCGCACTCGGCGCATCTCGACTCTGCCGGGCTCGGTGAGCCGGTAGGCGACGAGCACGCGGTTGCCGGTGCCGACGTGCGCGACCGCGATGGGGAGCCCGTTGAGCCGTCGCGCGTCGGTGTGCGCGACCACGCGTCCGGAGACGCGGTCGAGCACGAACAGCTCGCCCGAGAGCGTGGTGACCACCACCCGGCGCGGGAGGAGCACGACCTGGGTGTCGAAGACCCGTTGACGAAGCTCGCGCGTCCAGCGCGGCTCGCCCGACACCGGATCGATCGCGGACACCTGGCCGATGCGGTCGATGACGACGTAGTCGTGGCCGTCGACGGCCGGCACGATGCTCGGCTCGAAGGACGCGGGCATGATCACGGCCCAGTCGGGCTGCCCGGTGGTGAGGTTGTACCCGCCGACCGCGGCACTGAACTTGCCGTCACCGAGCGCGACGAACGCGCGCCCACCGTTCACGACCGGCGCCGCGGTGAAGAGGTCGGCGAGGTGCTCCCAGCGGAGCACTCCGGTCGTGAGTTCAAAGGCCCGCGTCGTGGGCGCCGGCCGTTCGTGCCAGACCGCCACGACGACGGATGCTGCAACGTCGATGCGGGACGCCGAGAATTGGTCACCCTCGTAGTGCACCGACCACCTGACCGCGCCGCTCGACGCGTCGAACGCGCGCAAGGTTCCGGAATGGTCGCCCGCAACCGCAAACGAGCCGCCGAGGGCCACCGAGCTGACCTCGGTGCCCATGGGGTGCTCCCACCGGATCGCGCCGTCGTGGGGGG
>JBBDHW010000001.1:8246-37483 GCA_040880805.1 Acidimicrobiia bacterium
CCCCCCCCCCCCCCCCCGCGCCCGGTGGCACCGACCAACACGAGGTCACGGTCGGTCGCGGGTGCTCCCTCGGACACGCCGTCGACCTTCGTCTGCCATCGCGTGCTCCCCCGCGCGTCGAGCGCACGGACGTGGCCGGAGTCGATCGTGACCACCGCGCCGTCGGCGTCGGCGGTGAGCGCGAGCGGACCGCCGGGCAGATTGCTCGACCAGATCGGCTGTGACAGCGCGTCGGGCGCAGCGCGCGCGGGCGTGGGGAGCGCGAGCACAACGGCCATCGCGAACGCGAAGACGAGCGTACGTGTCTTCATCGGGTTCCTCCTCCGAGTGCTGCGCCCGCGACGTCGCCGAACCCGTGCGAGGCGCGACTGATCAGCACCGGTGCGATCGCGCCGCGCAACGCGGTGCCGAGCCCCACGCATGGCGGTGCGCGTCCTTCCAAGGCCGCGCGCACCGCGCGCAGCGCGTTCGGGTCTTGCACGATCGCGCTGTGCTCGCCCGGACTGTTGACCGCGACCGTTGTTTCGGTCGCGCCCCGCAACGAGATGTTGGTGGCGGGAACGACGAGATCCTCGGTGGCGCCGATCGAGGTGTAGTCGACGTGCTCGGGCACGCCGCCGCGCTGGACACCGCGGATCAGCGACGAGTGCTCCGACAGCTGCCGGACCGAGACCGCGTTCGGAGGCGGGAGCGACCCGAAGCGGTGACCGACTTCGTCGAGCACCCACTTCCCGGCGCTCGACGAGCGCACCTGCGAACCGGCGGTGGCGAGCGGCGCACCCTCGTGCGGGGAGGAGAGGGTGATCACGGTGCCGATCGGCGGCAGCGTCGGGTCGGCGGCCCGGTACACCTTGTGAAGGAAGACGTCGACCACCACGCCGCCCTGCGAGTGCGCGATGAGATCGACCTCGCGTCCCGGCTGCTCGCGTTGCATGGCGCGCAATTGGTCGGCGAGCCTCCGAGCAGCCGTCAGGAGGCTCCCGCGGGTCGCGCCGGCGTCGTACGGGCCGCCGTCCTGCGCGTAGGAGTAGAAGCGCACCTCGCCTTCGCCGCGGTGGTAGCCGAGTGCCGCGACGTCGAGCGCGACCGTGGGCCCGCGATCCCCCGCCTGTCCCGAGCTGTTGATCCCGGCGAGGACCATCACGCGATGCGCCGAACCGCCGGTTCCGTCGGCAGGGGCCGCGTAGTCGGTGCAATCCGTGGTAACGGTGTCGGCGAAACGGCGGCCTATCTCGACGATGTCGAGCGCGAGCATCCCGATCGGCGTGCGGGCCAACCCCGACGCGACCGTCGCGGGGAGCGCGCGCAGCATGGCGATCGTGTCGTGGAGCGGACCTCGCAACCCGTCGAGCACGTCGCTCGCGGTCCCGGCGGCGGCATGGAGGGCGCGCAACCCGGCGTCGACGGCAACGCCTGCGCGATCGCCGAGCCAGTCGCCGACGTCGCAGGCCGCATCCACCACGGCCCCGACGACCGGGACGTCGGGACCGCAGCCGTCGCCGTCGGCCTCGTCAGCTGCGCTCGAACCCGCGACGGGCTGACCCGGGCTCGGCAGGTGGAGCGACGCCTGGAGCTCTCGGCGCTCGTCGGCCGAGGTCCACGGCGCTTCGTGCGGATCTCCGGCGGGGACGAGGCGCACGAGCTTCGTGAGGTCGTCGGGCCGGAACAGCACCATCGGGTCGACATAGGTCTCGCCGGTGCGCAGCCCGAAGTGGAGCACGCTGGCGTCGTGGTCCGACCCGGCACCGCCCGTGGTGCCGACGACATCGCCGCGCGCAGCGGCTTGTCCCTCGCGCACGCCGATCGTCTGCAGGAACGAGTACGAGGTGCGGAGGTTGCCGTCGTGAGCGACCGTCACGTGCAACGTGCCGGCGACCGAACCGGCGAAGCTCACGACGCCGTCGTTGGCGGCGTGCACAGGCGTTCCGGGGGCAGCCGCGAAGTCGACCCCGCGGTGACCCGGCCCGTAGATCGAGCTCGGTTGTTGGAACGGGCGAACGACCGCGCCGTCGACCGGCCGCTGCCACGCGCCGGCGGGTTGCGCGGGCTCACCCGCGCGCGCCGGTACCCCGCTGACGGTGACGCTGACGAAGATCGCACACGCGCCGATGCACGCGAGGCGTCGCACTGAGGATTCCATCGGCTACCCCGTGGTCGGAAAAACGACACGACACGGGGAAGAGCCGGGAAAGAGGAGCAGGAGAAGTGCGCCGATCGTACCGACGCGTTACGCGGTTGCCAAGGGGCAATTTCCCTCGGGCGTGATCTCAGCGGATCAGTAGTGGACCGGGCCGGCTTCGCGTTCGGGTTCGGAGAGACGGCCGCGCAGCTGCAGGATCGCCTTCGTGTGGATCTGACACACACGGCTCTCCGTGACGCCGAGGATCCCGCCGATCTCCGCGAGCGTGAGCCCCTCGTAGTAGTAGAGGGTGAGGACGAGACGCTCACGATCGGGCATGCGGTTGATCGCGTCGGCGAGGAGATGCTTCATCTCGTCGGTCTCGAACGCCTCGACCGGGTCGTGCGCACGGTCGGCGATGGTGTCGCCGAGGGTCGCGGAGCCGCTGCGGTCGCTCGAGCTCGCGGCCAAGAGGTCGTCGAGCGCGACGAGGCCGGTGAACGAGATCTGCGACAGCGTTTGCGCGAGCTCGTCGCTGCTCATCTCCAGCTCGGCAGCGACCTCGCCGTCATCGGGACTGCGCCGCAGCTCGTTCTCGAGCTTGGAGTAGGCACGCTCGATCGCGCGTGCCTTCGCGCGTACCGAACGCGGCACCCAGTCGATCGAGCGGAGCTCGTCGATGATCGCGCCTTTGATGCGCGAGATCGCGTACGTCTCGAACTTGAAGCCGCGTCCGGGGTCGAACTTGTCGATCGCGTCGATGAGCCCGAAGATGCCGTAGCTCACGAGGTCTGACTGCTCGATGTTCTGCGGCAGACCGGCGGCGACGCGGCCGGCGACGAACTTCACCAGCGGCGAGTAGTGGAGGATCAGACGCTCGCGCGCGTCGAGCGTGCCTCCGGCCTTGTACTCGTCCCAGAGTTCGTTGATGGCAGCTGCAGCGTCGTCAGGCACGGGGGTGGGTTGCCTCGTAGACAGCCCGCAGGCGGTCGCGGGTCACGTGGGTGTAGATCTGCGTGGTCGCCAGATCGGCGTGACCGAGCAACTCCTGCACGGCTCGCAGATCAGCCCCTCCTTCGAGCAGGTGCGTAGCGTACGCGTGACGCAACGCGTGCGGGTGGAGGGTTCGACCGTCGGGGAGAGGGTAGCGGTCGAGCACGCGCCGCGTGTCACGAGGAGTGAGCGCGCGACCGCGCAGGTTGAGGAACACGACGTCGTCGGGTGTATCGGATGTCACAAGTGCTCCCCGTCCGCCCTCGAGCCACGCACGGAGCGCGTCGACGGCGGGCTCGCCGATCGGCACCCGTCGCACCTTTGATCCCTTGCCGAGCACCGTGAGCAACCCACGGCGAAGATCGCAGTCGTCGAAGCGGAGGCCGCAGCACTCCGAGACGCGGAGGCCGGCGCCGTAGAGCACCTCGAGGATCGCGAGGTCGCGCAGCATGACGGCGTGCTCGCCCGGATCTTGCTCGACCAGATCCAGTTCGTGTGCGGCGTCGAGCAGCGAGTTCGCCTGGTCGATACGCGGGACGCGCGGCAGGCGCGACACGCCCTTCGGAGCGCGGAGCGTCGCGCCGGGGTCGTGGTCGATCACTCCGTGTCGACGCAGGTACCTCAGGTACGAACGGATCGCTGCGGCCTTGCGGGCAATCGACGGGCGCGCGAACCCGCGGGTATCGAGGTACGCGAGGTAGCGGCGCAGCGTGCGACGGTCGATGTCCGTGGGCGCGAGCTCACCACGCGCGCACCACTCGACGAACTCGGCGACGTCGTGTGTGTACGCGTCGCGCGTGTGGTTGCTGACACCCGTGAGCGACGACGCGAAGCCATCGGCCCGCCACGTCGCAGACCGGCTCACCTCAGATCGGCTCACGGGCTTGCTCACCCGCACACCCTCACCCGCACACCCTTTCGGGGCCGGGCCCGTCCCCAACTTGTCTGAAAGGAAACGTTAGCCCGCTCAGGGGTGGGCTACGCGCGAGTGGCCTCGAAGGTCGCGTCGCCGAACGTGCCGAGCTTCACGTTGCCGGAGATCTTGTCGCCGTCGACGGTGGCCGAGAACTCGAGCGTGATCGGCATCGGCTGCGTGAGCGCGGCCTTCCACGTGAGATTGGCGCCGTCGACGGTGCCGTCGGTGATCTCCATCGGCTCGGGCGCGGCTGCGGCCGACATCGTCCCTGTGAGCATGGCGCCGTCTTCCTTCAGGTCGAGCGTGCCCGCCTGCGCCCCCATCGGGGTGTTCATCGACATCTCCCACTTACCGTCGGCGCTCATGCGATCCTCCCGGTTGCTGCTGCAGAGCGCGTCAGCATGCCATGCGCTGGTCGTAGCTGTCATACCCCGGCGCGAGGATCTTCCTGGCTTCCTCGCACAACTTCCCTCGGCTGTTCATTCGTTCAAGAGGCCAGTTGGTGAGGAGGTTGCCGTGCTCGCCGCGGTTCGGAGTGCCACGCTCGTCGGGGTCGACGGGCAACCGGTCACGGTCGAGGTCCACGTCTCGGCGGGACTGCCCGCGTACCACATAGTGGGGCTCCCCGATACGGCGGTGCGCGAGTCGCGTGAACGCGTGCGCGCCGCGCTGCTGTCGTCGGACCTCGCGTTCCCGATGCAACGCATCACGGTGAACCTCGCTCCCGGCGACGTCCGCAAGTCGGGCTCCGGGCTCGAGCTCGCGGTCGCGCTCGGTCTGCTCGCCGCCGCCGACGAGCTACCCGCCGGTGTGCTCGACGGTGTCGCCGTGCTCGGCGAGCTCGGTCTCGACGGCTCCGTGCGCGCGGTCCCCGGAACGCTCGCGCTCGTCGACGCTCTCGCTCGCCGGGGAACAACCACGGTCGTCGTGCCGCTGGCCAACGCGGCAGAGGCGGCACTCGTGCGCGACGTCCAGGTGCGAGCGGCGCGCATGCTCGCCGAGCTCCGCGCGTGCTTGAAAGGTGAGGAGTCGTGGCCGTCGTGGGAGGATCTCGTGCCGTCGACGGTCGAAGACGAGGCGTCCGACGACGAACCGGTCGACCTGCGCGAGGTGCGCGGGCTCGCGTTCGCGCGACGTGCGCTGGAGGTCGCGGCCGCGGGCGCGCACCACCTGCTGTTCGTCGGCCCGCCGGGCACGGGCAAGACAATGTTGGCGCGCCGTCTCGCCACCGTGCTGCCGCCACTCGAGCACAACGAGGCGCTCGAGGTCACCCGCATCCACTCGGCCGCAGGAGTTGCGGTCGGCGGTCGCCTCATCACTGCTCGCCCGTTCCGCGCGCCGCATCACACCGCATCCACCGCGGCGCTCGTCGGTGGTGGGAGCGGCAGGCCGCGGCCCGGTGAAGTCACCCTCGCGCACCGCGGTCTGCTTTTTCTCGACGAGCTCGGCGAGTTCGCTCCCACCGCACTCGATGCGCTCCGGCAGCCACTCGAGGAACGCGTCGTGCGCATCTCACGCCAGCACGCGTCGCTCACGTTCCCCGCGTCGTTCCAGCTCGTCGCGTGTTCGAACCCGTGCCCGTGCGGGTTGGGTGCGCCAAACTGCCGGTGCAGCGAGATGCAGCGTGCCCGATATCGCCGTCGGCTGAGCGCGCCGTTCCTCGATCGCTTCGATCTCCGCGTGCGAGTCACTGCGCCCGAGTCCCGCGACCAGCCGGGCGAGTCGTCGCACTCAGTCGCAGAACGCGTCCTGGCCGCGGTCGACCGTCAGCGGGCCCGTTACGCCGACTGGCCCTGGGCGCAGAACGCGTACGTCCCTGCAGGCGTCGTCGACCGGCTGTTGCCGCTCGGTCCGGAGGCCGACCACGCGTGGCGCGGACTCATCGAGGAGCGCGTGCTCACCGGCCGAGGTGCGGCGCGTATCCGCCGGGTCGCGCGCACCCTCGCCGACCTCGACGATTCGCCCGAGATCACCGCAGCCCATCTCGAGAGCGCGGCGCTGCTGCGGAGCGACGCGCCATGACCACCGGCCCTCCGTCTGGCCCTCCTGCCGCCCCTCTCGATCCGGTCGAGCTGTCGGCCGCGATCCTCGCGTGCCTCCCCGACATGACCCCCGCCCGGATGCGCTCGCTCTTCGCTCGCTGGGGCGGCCCGGTCGGCGCCTTGTCCGCGGTTCGGCGCGGGCTCGCGGCCGGTGTGCTCTGCCGGCACGTGCAGGCCGAAGACATTCCCGCGCGCGTCGCGCTCGCGCGGCTCTGGCAGGAGGTCGCGGGCACCGACCGCGTCCCCGAGACACTCGTGCAGCGCGGCACGCGTGTCTTCGTCGCCGGTCGCGCCGGATACCCGATTGGCGACGACGAGCCGGACCGCCCCGAGGTGCTGCTCGCGGAAGGCGAGCTGCCGTCGGCGCTCGAGGGTCCTCGGGTCGCGGTGGTCGGCACGCGCGCGGCAACACCGCACGGCTTGGCCGACGCACACGAGGTGGGTGCGGCGCTCGGCGAAGCGGGTGTCACGGTGGTGAGCGGGCTCGCCATCGGCATCGGCGCCGCCGCGCACCAGGGCGCGCTCGACGCGGGAGGCCGCGCGATCGGCGTCGTCGCCACCGGGCTCGACATCGTGTACCCGCGGCGGCATACGGCCTTGTTCGGCGGTGTCCGGCGTGCAGGGCTGATCATGAGCGAGCTCGGCTACGGCGTACAGCCACGGCCGGGCGCGTTTCCCGTCCGGAACCGGATCATCGCGTTGCTCGCCGACGTCGTCGTCGTGGTCGAGGCAACGTTGCGCGGCGGCGCCCGCATCACGGCCGAGCGCGCGCTCGAGTACGGGCGTCCGGTGCTCGCGATGCCGGGCTCGCGGCGCAACCCCGCGGCCGCGGGCACCAACTCGCTCATCGCCGACGGCGCGCATCCGCTGCTCGAACCGTCCGACGTGTTGCTCGCCCTCGGGCTCACACCAGGGTCACGACGCGCGCAACAGCCAGGGCCGGCCCGCGGGAGCCCCGCTGCGAGCGTGCTCGCGGCGTGCGGCGGCGAACCGGCCACGTTCGATCAGCTCACGAGCCGCACCGGTCTCGGGCCCGACCAGGTCGCGGTCGCAGTGCGCGAGCTCGAACGCGGAGGCTGGATGGAACGCGCGCAAGGCCTCTGCTGGCCCAAGTGAAGGCCGGACCGGACGCTACGGTGATCGCATGGGGCTGAACCCGTTTCGCGCGCGTGCGAAGCGCGGCACCGACGTGCTGGTCGTCGCAATCGCGCTCGTCGTCGTGGCGGTGCTGGTGTTCTGGGCGATGTTCGGATGACCCACGACGCACACGACGAGCTCGAGATCGCGCACGTCCAGCCGTACCAGGCGGTGAAGACCTACCGCTGCCCGGGATGCGACCACGATATCCCGCCGGGCATCGGCCACGAGGTCGTGATGCCGCGCGACACGCCGCACGAGCGACGCCACTGGCACACCGGATGCTGGCGGCGCGCCGAGCATCAACGGTCGCGCCCCTGACCGGCAGCTCGGCGGGCCCGCTTCTCAACTTGACAGTTGATCAATATACTGGTTGAATACAGCGATGCCGACCGCCACCGACGACGATCTCGACATCGATCTCGACATGATGTTCGCCGCGCTGTCCGACCGCACGCGACGCGCGATCGTCGCCCGCCTTGCCGAGGGCGATCGCACTGTCAACGAACTGGCGGAGCCGTTCGCGATCAGCTTGCAGGCTGTTTCCAAGCACATCCACGTGCTCGAGCACGCCGGACTGGTCTCGCGCCGGCGGGAGCAGCAGCGTCGGCCGTGCCATCTCGAAGTCAACCGGCTGGCCCCTGCCGCGGACTGGATCTCGCGGTACCGAGAGATCTGGGCCGACCGGTTCGACAAGTTGGACGCACACCTGGAACGTCTCACATCACCATCAGCACCCAGATCAACGGAAGGGCCACGAGCATGAACGACGACACCCAGACCCTCGGCGAACTGAACATCACCCGCGTCTTCGACGCGCCGCGCGACCTGGTGTTCCGCTGCATGATCGAACCCGAGCACCTCACCCACTTCTGGGGTCCCGTCGGAGTGAGCACCCCGATCGACAACATCACGATCGACCCGCGGCCTGGTGGCGTGTTCGAGACCATCATGGTCAACGACGCCGACGGGGTCGAGTACCCGAGTCGAGGTGTGTTCGTCGAGATCCTCGAACCGGAACGACTGGTGTGGAGCGAGCCAGATGTCGGCATGACCACCACCACAACCTTCGTACAACTCGACGACGGTCGTACCGAGGTGCACATCCACCAGACGAACGTGCCCGAGATGTACCTGGCCCCAGAGGCGAAAGCCGGCTTCGAGAGCAGCCTCGATCGCTTCGCGGCGTACCTCGCGACGATCGACGCCTAGAACGCAGCCTCGAGCACGTCGATCACCGGCTGCTTGCCCGGCTCGGCGAGCACCGAAGCGACGTCGAAGCGCAGCTCGGGCGCACGGTGCTCCGGGTGCTCGGCGAGCCAGCGCAGGGCGAGCGTGCGCAATCGACGCTGCTTGGCGAGCGTGACAGCTTCGAACGGTGCGCCGAACGCGACGCCGCGCCGCGTCTTCACTTCGCAGAACACCACTGCTCCGTCGCTCGCGAGCACGAGGTCGAGCTCTCCTTCACGGCAGCGCCAGTTGCGGTCGAGCAGGCCATATCCCGCGTTCGCGTACCAGCGAGCGGCGAGCTCTTCGCCGGCCACCCCCAGGGATCGGCGGCGGTCGACCACCTCAGACGTCCTTGGCGGTTTCCTCGATGTTCACGTCTTTGAACGTGACCACGCGCACGTTGACGACGAATCGCGCCGGGCGGTACATGTCCCACACCCACGCGTCGCTCAACTCGAGCTCGAAGTAGGTCTGGCCGCCCTCGGTGCGGGCGCTGAGCTTCACCGAGTTGGTGAGGTAGAAGCGCCGCTCGGTCTCGACGACGTACGCGAACATCGGCAGGACGTCGCGATACTCCTTGTAGAGCTGGAGCTCGATCTCCGTCTCGTACCGCTCGAGGTCCTCGGCGCTCACTCGACTCCCTTTCCGCGATCCGCAGTGTACGACCGGGCCCGAGGAGTGCGGTAGGCCTCCGCTTACCGCTTTTCCTTGACCTTCGCGGCCCGGCCGACGCGATCGCGGAGGTAGTAGAGCTTGGCGCGTCGCACGTCGCCGCGCGTCACGACCTCGATCTTCGAAATGATCGGCGAGTGCACCGGGAAGGTGCGCTCGACCCCGACGCCGAAGCTCACCTTGCGAACCGTGAAGGTCTCGCGGACAGCACTGCCCTTCCGGCGGATGACGACGCCCTGGAACAACTGGGTGCGCTCGCGATTGCCTTCGACCACGCGGACGTGCACCTTCAAAGTGTCACCGGGGGCGAACTCGGGGATGTCGCTGCGCAGGCGGGCGCGGTCGACGAGGTCGGTGGCGTTCATGGGAGAGGGCTCCGTCGTCGGGGGAAAATAGAGATTAGCCGAGGGAGGTCGTGGGCCCCGAGCCGCCATCGTCGCGGAACTCGCGCAGGAGCGCTTGTTCCTCTTCGGTGAGATGACGGCCGCCGAGGAGATCGGGACGCCGGTCGAGCGTTCGCAGAAGCGCCTGTGCCCGCCGCCACCGGGCGATGCGGGCATGATCGCCGGTGCGGAGCACTTCGGGGACCTCGTGGCCCCGGAAGTCGGCCGGCCGCGTGTACTGCGGGTACTCGAGCAGACCGTCGGCGAACGATTCGTCGATGCCCGACTCCTCGTTGCCCATCACTCCGGGCATCAGTCGGGCAACCGCGTCGATCACCACGAGCGCGGCCGCCTCGCCACCGGCCAACACGTAGTCGCCGACCGACAACTCGCCGTCGCACAAGTGATCGGCCACCCGCTGATCGACTCCCTCGTAGCGACCGCAGAGCAGCGAGAAGCCATTACCGGACGCGAGCCCGCGCGCCGTGGCCTGGTCGAAGGGTGCGCCCGCGGCGGACAGGAGAAACAGAGGACGCGGGGCACCACTCGCTTCGAACGCCGCGAACAGCGGTTCGGGCGACATGACCATTCCTGCCCCCCCACCGAAGGGTGCGTCGTCCACGCTGCGGTGATTGTCCGTCGTGAACTCGCGCGGGTCGTGCAGTCGCACGTCGAGCAATCCGGCGTCGTGGGCGCGACCGAGGAGCGACGTTCGCAGCGGACTTTCGAAGTATTCGGGAAAGATCGTGAAGATATCGATGCGCATCACAACTCGAATATGCCGTCGGGTGGATCGACAATCACCACGCCGTCGCGCCGCTCGACGACGAACACCATCGGCACCAGCGCGTCACTGTCGAGCACGAGAAGATCGTGCGCGGGGTTCGCCTCCAGACCGACGACGCGGCCGAGCGCGCGGCCTTGTGTGTCGACAACGGGTGAGCCGATGAGCTCGTGCACCCAGAACTCGCCGTCGTCGAGCTTCGCGGTTGCGTCGAGTGGTGCGGCAGTGAGCAGCACACCGCTCAACGCTTCGGCCGCGCTGCGGTCGTCGACCCCCTCGAACTGCACCAGCCACTTGTCCTGGTGCTTTCGCGCGGTCACGATCACGAGCACGCGGTCGCCGGCACGGAGCACGGCACCGGGCGCGGCGCGCTCGGGTCGGTTGCTGACGAACGTCACGCTGACCTCACCCCGGAGCCCGTGCGCGCGACCGATGCGTCCGACTTCGAGCTCGCCCGGCGCGGGCGCCACGGTCACTCCGCGATGTCGACGTTGGCCTTGACGCCGTCGGCGCTGCCTGCGGCACGCACGAGCTGGCGCAAAGCCTGGATCACGCGACCGCGACGGCCGATGAGACGGCCCATGTCGGCGGGGTTGGCGTGCACGAGCAACGCGACCTCACCGCCGCGCCGTTCCTCGACCTCGACCTCGATCGCGTCGGGATCGTCGGCGAGGTTCCGGGTGACGTGCTCGACGACTGCCAGCGCACGAGCACCCACGATGCGGTTGCCCTCGGCGCCGACTTCGTCCTCGTAGTCGTCGTTGTCGTCCTCGTAGTCGTCGTCGAGGTCGTCGTCGAGGTCGTCGTCGCTCACGTGGCGTCCCCTGTGTTCTCAGCCGGCGCGGCTTCGCCCGGCTCGTCTGCAACGGGCGTGTCAGCCTCGGGCGCGGCTTCGACCGCGGCGTCCTCGACCGGTGCAGCGGCGGGTGCCGGTACAGCCGCGGCCTTTTCCTCGGGGGCCGTTTCCTTGGGCGGCGCTTCCTTCGGCTTCTTCACGCCGGGCGCCACCTTGCCGGTGACGTAGCCGCGGCGCGCGAGCTTCGTGGTCGCGGGCTTGCTGCGCTCGGACTCGTACTGCGCCCACACGCCGGTGACCGCGAGCAGCTTCTGCACCTGCTCGGTTGGCTGGGCGCCCTTGCGCAGCCAGGCGAGCGCGGATTCGGCGTCGATCTCGACCGCGGAAGGCTCCTGCCGCGGCGCGTACTGCCCGATGATCTCGATGAACCGGCCATCGCGAGGCGAGCGCGCATCGGCCACGACCACGCGGTACGTGGGTTGCTTCTTCTTCCCTACCCGCATCAGGCGGATCTTCACGGCCACGAACAGCGTTCCTCTCGTCGGGGTCGCACAGCACTGAAGTCGGGAGCGCCGGTGCGGTGCGCCAGCGTATCCGATCGAGCAGGAGCGAACGGCTACGAGCCGGGTACCCCGGCTCGTAGTGAGCGACCAATGGTCTGGTCAGAGGTCGCCGACGGGCAGCTTGGGCATCTTGCCCTTCGCGACGCCGCGCATCATCTGTTGCACCAGCTTGAACTGTTTCAACAGGCCGTTGACGTCTTGGGTGGTGACGCCACTCCCCTGCGCGATCCGGAGCCGCCGGGATCCGTTGACGAGCGACGGGTCACGACGTTCAGCCGGGGTCATCGAGCAGATGATCGCCTCGACGCGCGCGATCTCGCCGTCGTCGATCTCGGCATCGCGCAGTTCCTTCGGCATACCCGGGAGCATCCCGAGGATGTTCTGTATCGGGCCCATCTTCTTGACCTGGCGCATCTGGTCGAGAAAGTCCTCGAGCGTGAGCTGCCCCTTGCGCAACTTCTGCTCGGCCTTCGCCATCTCCTCCTGGTCGAAGGTTGCCTCGGCTTTCTCGATGAGCGTGAGCACGTCGCCCATGCCGAGGATCCGGCTCGCCATCCGGTCGGGATGGAACGGTTCGAAGTCGTCGAGCTTCTCGCCGGTACCGGCGAAGAGGATCGGCTTGCCGACGACCTCCTTCACCGACAGCGCCGCGCCGCCACGCGCGTCGCCGTCGATCTTCGTGAGCACCACTCCCGTGAGACCGACCGCTTCGTCGAACTCCGTGGCGACGTTGACGGCTTCCTGCCCGGTCATCGCGTCGACCACCAGCAGCGTGTCGTTCGGGTGGACCACGTCGCGTAACCCGCGCAACTCGTCCATGAGCTCGGTGTCGATTTGGAGGCGGCCGGCGGTGTCGACGATGACGACGTCACGCCCGAGCCGTGCGGCCTCCTCGAGGCTCGCGCGCGCGACCGCAACCGGATCCGTGGGCTCGGAGTAGACCGGAACCCCGACCCGCTCGCCGAGCACGCGGAGCTGCTCGACGGCAGCCGGACGTTGCAGGTCGGCGCCGACGAGGAGCGGGCGGCGGCCCTGCGTCACGAGGTGCTTGGCGAGCTTGGCCGACGCGGTGGTCTTCCCTGAGCCCTGGAGGCCCGCCATGATCACGACGCTCGGCGGTTTCGATGCAACGGTGAGCTTGCCGGTAGTGCCGCCGAGGGTCGCGACCAACTCCTCGCTGACGATCTTGATCACCTGCTGCGCGGGGCTCAGGCTCTTCGAGACCTCGGCACCCCGCGCACGCTCCTTGACGCGCGCGATGAAGTTGCGCGCAACGCCGACGTTGACGTCGGCCTCGAGCAGCGCGACCCGGAGCTCCCGCGCGACCTCGTCGATCTCCTTGTCGGTGAGGAGGCCGCGGCTCCGCAGCTTCTTGAAGATGCCTTCGAACCGGTCGGCGAGTGCATCGAACATGCGAGAAGAATCTATTCGAGCAGCGCGTCGACGAAACCCTCGGGCTCGAACGCCAGGAGGTCGGCTGCGGACTCGCCGACGCCGACGAGCTTCACCGGGATTCCGAGCTCGGCTTCGATCGCGAGGACGATCCCACCCTTCGCGGTGCCGTCGAGCTTCGTGAGCACCACGCCGGTCACGTCGACCGCGTCCGCGAACTCGCGCGCCTGGGCGAGACCGTTCTGGCCCGTGGTCGCGTCGAGGACGAGGAGCACTTCCTTGAGCGCCCCGGGCGTGCGCTCCACGATGCGGCGCAGCTTCTCGAGCTCGTTCATGAGGTTGACCTTGGTGTGCAGCCGGCCGGCGGTGTCGACGAGCACGAGATCGGCGCCCCGGCTCGTGGCTGCGCTCATCGCGTCGAACACGACCGAACCCGGATCGGCACCTTGCTGGCCCCGCACCAGCTCGGCGCCGACCCGTCCGGCCCACTGCTCGAGCTGCTCGGCCGCCGCGGCACGGAAGGTGTCGGCAGCGGCGAGCACGATGCGGTGACCTTCCGCGGTCTCGCGCTGCGCGACCTTGGCGATGGTGGTGGTCTTCCCCACGCCGTTCACGCCGACGAACATCCACACGTTCGGTTCTCCCGCGCTCGCGGTGAGGTTCCGGTCGCCGGTCGCGTCGAGGAGCGCGACGAGCTCGGCGTGCAGCGCGCCGACCAGCGCGTCGGCGTCGGCGATCTTCTCGCGACGTGCGCGCTCGCGCAGGGCGTCGAGCAAGCGCGTCGTGGTGGGGAGTCCGACGTCGGCGAGGAGGAGCGTCTCCTCGAGCTCGTCCCAGGTGTCGTCGTCGACGGCGCCTCGGCCGCGCACCGCCGCGATCGACCGGACGAACGCCGCCCGCGTCTTTCCGAGACGGTCGCGCAGGCGCGGCGGTTCCCCCGCTTCCCCGACCTCGAGGAGCGCTTCCACCTCGGGAGCAGCCTCGACCTCGATCGGCGGCGGGGTTGCCGGGGGTGGAGAGATCTCGCCGCGACGCTGCGCGCGGCGCGACAAGCCGAGGCCGAGCGCGACCAGCGCGCCCGCGAGCACGAAGATGAGGACGACGACGAGCAGCGGTGACATGACCGAACCTTTTCGGCGGGGCCGCGGAATCCTAGGAGCGAGCGGAGGCGAGCGACCCATCACAGTGGTATGACCGATACCGCGACACCGGTGGTTTTGACCGCTCAGTCACCGCGGGCGACGAAGACTGTGTAGTCGCGCCACTCCTTCGGATCGGGGCGGTCGGCGAGCGTCCGTTGGATGACCCGGACGATGGTGCCGAACTCGCTGTGGTCGATCCCCACGACGATCGCGCAACCGGCGTGCGGTCGTCCTTCCTCGGCCCAGCGTCGCACGATGTTGGGGAAGTCGGCGACGTTGAAGGTCACCAGGAGGCGTTCGTCGGCGGTCGCGAGTGCGAGCAGATCCTCGTCGGTCATACCGTCGAGGTCCCGTTCCTCGTCCGCGGCTTGGACGTCGTGCCCTTCTTTGCGCAGAGCCCGGGCGACGCGACGCCCCGAGACGTGGGCGTCGAGGAACAGACGCACTCGGGATCAGCGGGTGGGGACGGGCGCGACGCCGATGGTCGGGAAGGCAGTTCGCAGCTGCTCGAGTGACTGTCGGTTGCGTCCGATGGCGTCGTCGATCTCCGCGGGGAACCGCTCGTGGTAGGCGAGGGCCAGGCGGATCTGGCGCTCGGAGAGGTCGGTCTTGGCGGCCATGCGCTCAACTGAGCCGAAGTGCTGGTACGCGCCGACGATCTCCCACACGTCGAGGGCCGTGCCGATCACCCACGCCCGACGCTCCCAGTCAACGCCGCGGAACGTGATACCGGGGAACAGGCGGGTCTTCAACGCTTCGGCAGCCAACGCCTCGACCACGGCCCCCTTGCTGCGGTGGGTGCGCTTGGCTTCCTCGCTGACCAGCGCCTCCACCAGAGGAGAGAGCCTGAGGCTAAAGGGCTCGGACTTCGGCATGCTGCTTATCGTAGCACGATAGATACACTGTACTACATACAAGGCGCCTGGCGCTCATCGCCTGACTACGAGCGAACGACCGGCGGAATGACCTCGAACCGCAGCTCGGTCCCGGGGAACGCCGAGGCCGCTGCCTTCGGTCGCGACTCCACGACACCGGCAGCCAGCGCGGCCGCGACCCCGGGCCAGAACGCCACCGCTTCGGAGTTCGCGGTGTCGAACTGCAGCATCCACCGACCAGGGTGGCGACGGAACATCGCGCCCGCGGCGCGCCGGCCAACGCCCCGGCGCCGGTGGTGCCGCACCACGAAGAACTCGGACACGGCCCGCACCTCGGCATCGAGCGCGCTGGTCATCGTGAAGCCCGCGAGGTTGCCACGGTGCCGGATGAAACACGCCTCCCGGTGAGGTTCGTCGAAGTATCGGTCGAGATACCGGTACGGGATCATGCCGCTCTCGTCGAGCTCGTAGCCGCGGATCGAGGCGAAGTCGTACCGGTAGAGCTGCACGAGTCGCCCGAGCACCGGCTTGTCATCGTGCGCGACCGGAACGAGCTCGACGTCATCCATCTGACAATCCTTGCCCGTGGAGCCGGGGAGCGTCGTCCGATAGGGTCGGCACCCATGACGGTCGCGCCGGGGCCCGACTGGGAGCACGTCGACGGATCTGGCGCGGCGAAATGCGGCGACGGGCCGCTCCTGCTCGTCGGCACGCGCAAGGGTCTCTGGCTGCTGTCGTCAGACCGTGACCGGCGCGCGTGGTCGATGCGCGGACCGATGTTCCTCGGTCACATCATCCAGCACGCGGTCCTCGATCGGCGCGACCGCCGCACCCTCCTCGTTGCCGCGAGCACGGGCCACCTCGGGCCCACGATGTTCCGTTCCGCGGATCTCGGCCAGACATGGACCGAGGTGAGCAAGCCGCCCGCGTTCGCCAAAGGCGATCGGCTCGACCGGAGCGTGCGACGAGTGTTCTGGCTGTCGGAGGCGCACGCCGACGAGCCGGGCGCTTGGTACGCGGGCGCTACACCGCAGGGGCTCTTCCGCTCCGACGACGGCGGCGACACCTGGTCGCCCGTCACCGGTTTCAACGACCATCCGATGTGGTCGACGTGGGCGGAGTGGCCGGACGAGGGAACGCCCGACGGCTCGATGCTGCATTCGGTCATCGTCGATCCCCGCGACGCCGCGCACCTCTATATCGCGTTGTCGGGGGGCGGCGTGTTCGAAACCGTCGACGCCGGCAACGACTGGCGACCGTTGAACGAGGGGTGCCGCGCCGACTTCATGCCCGACCCCTACCCCGAGTTCGGCCACGACCCGCACTGCATGCGCATGCACCCGCTCGCGCCCGACCGCCTCTACCAGGAGAACCACTGCGGCATCTACCGCATGGAGCGCGACGAAGGTCGGTGGGTTCGCATCGGCGACAACATGCCGCGTGACGTCGGCGACATCGGCTTTCCCATCGAGCTCCACCCTCGCGACCCCGACACCGCGTGGGTGTTCCCGATGGACGGGACCGACGTGTGGCCGCGTACCAGTCCCGACGGACGCCCCGCGGTGTACGTGACGCGCGACGCAGGCGCGTCGTGGACGCGCGGCGACGACGGACTGCCCGCGCGCGCGTGGTTCACCGTCAAACGGCAGGCGATGACGGTCGATCACGACGATCCGGTGGGTGTGTACTTCGGAACGACGAGCGGCGAGATCTGGGGCAGCATCGACGAGGGTGCGAGCTGGACCTGCATCGTTCGGCACCTGCCCGAGATCTTCACCGTCGAGCCGGCGGAGCCAGTCGAACGACGGTGAAGATCAGGATCCCGACGCCGCTGCGGTCGTACACCGATCAGCACGCGAACGTCGAGGCCGACGGGGCGACGATCGACGAGCTCCTGACCGACCTCGACCGAAGGCATCCCGGTATCCGCTTCCGCATCGTCGACGAGCAGGGGCGGCTGCGCAAGCACATGAAGGTGTTCCTGAACGAGGAATCGGTTCGCGACCTCACCACACCGATCTCGCCGTCCGACGACGTCGTGATCATGCAAGCGCTGTCAGGCGGCTGACCGCTCGGCGCCTCTACACCGACGGAACCGAGATGCCCGCCTCGTCGAGGGCGAGCTTGATGCGCGCCCGGAGCGCACGCGCCACGCGCGCCTGTTCTTGGGGCTGCGTGCGCACAACGACGCGGATCACGACGCGCTCGGGTGACAGGGACTCGATACCGAGAACTTCGGGTTCGGCGAGGATGGAGCCTCCGTACTCGTCGTCACTTCGCAGCGCGTCCGCCGCACCCTTGATGACGTCGGTCGCCGCGTCGATGTCGGCGTCGTACCCGATGCCCACATCGACGAGCGCGCGCGCCCACTGCTGTGACCGGTTGCCCACACGGTGGATCTCGCCGTTCGGCACGTGCCACACCACACCTTCGAGGTCGCGGAGGCGCGTCGTACGGAGACTCAATGCCTCGACGGTGCCGGTCGCGAGCCCGACGTCGATCACGTCACCGACGCCGTATTGGTCCTCGACGAGCATGAACAGCCCCGTGATGAAGTCACGAACGAGCGCCTGCGCGCCGAAGCCGAGCGCGATCCCGGCGATCCCCGCGCCGGCGAGCAGCGGCGCGAGGTTCACGCCGAGTTCCTCGAGGATCGTGAGCACCGCGATCGACCAGATGAGAATCGCGGCGATGCTGCGCATGACGCCACCGATGGTCGCGGCACGCCGCTCGCTGCGCTCGGGCGTCATGCGATCGGTGTCGACGATCGAGATGCCCGCTCGCAGAGTGGCCAGCCGTTCGACGCCTCCGCCCAGATGCCGCACGAAGCGGTTGATGATCCCGCGTGAGATCCGCACCACGATCCACGCGACGAGGAGGACGAACAGGATCCGGATCGGCTTGGAGAGCGCGTCGGCGACTTCGGCCGCCGTCGAGTCGCCCGTGATCCGGTAGACGGTCGAGCACATCCACGACCGATCGGCCTTGGGACCGCACGCCGCAACCAACCCGGGGTCGTTCGCGCCGCTGGCGAGGACGAGTGCAGCGGCCGTCGGGACCATCACGACCGAACTGTTCGGGATCGGGCCGGGCGTCTCACGGGACCGGGAGCTCGTCGCGGACCCGCTGGCTCACCACCCGGCTCGACCCTCCGGGCGGCATCGAGACTCCGTAGAGACAGTCGGCAGCCTCCATCGTGCGCTTCTGGTGCGACACGATCACGAGTTGCGCGTCGTCGCGGAACTCGTGCACGAGGTCGAGGAAACGGTGGAGGTTGACGTCGTCGAGCGCAGCCTCCACCTCGTCCATGAGATAGAAGGGCGACGGCCGGGCGCGGAACACCGCGAACAGGAACGCGAGCGCGGTGAGCGAACGTTCGCCGCCCGACAGGAGCGACAAGCGCCGGACGTTCTTGCCCGACGGGCGCGCCTCCATGTCGATCCCCGTATTGAGGAGATCGTCGGGGTCGGTGAGCAGCAGACGGCCCGAACCGCCGGGAAAGAGCGTGGAGAAAAGGCGCTCGAAGTGCTCGCTCACATCGGCGAAGGCGCCTTCGAAGATCGCGACGATCTCGCGGTCGACGGCACGGATCACCCGTGTGAGCTCGCGACGACTCCCTTTGACGTCTTCGAGCTGCTCCGAAAGGAATCGGTGGCGCTCTTGGAGGGCGTCGTGCTCCTCGAGCGCGAGGGGGTTGATGGGTCCCATCAGGCGTAGCTCGCGGTCGAGCTCGCGCCCCCGGCCGGCGAGCGTCGAACCTTCCGGCACCGACGGCGCCACCGCGTCGAGCGCGGACTCCGGCTCGACCTCGTAGTCGGCTCGGAGTCGCTCGACCGCGGTCTCGAGCCGGAGACGCGTCTCGGCGTCGTCGATCTCGGCGCGCTGCGCGCGCTCTCGTACCTCCGTGAGCTCACGCTCGAGCTCGCTGCGCTCGGTGCGGAGCGCGTCGAGTTGCTCAGCGGACGCGCGCGCCGCTTCCGACTGGCGCCTTCGTTGCTCACGCAGCCGCGCGTGGAGGGCACCGGCCCGGATCGAGAACCCGTCGAGCTGCACGCTGAGCGCGCGGTACGCGTCGGCCCTCGCGAGCATCCCGGCGCGCTGGCGCTCGGCCTGCGCCTGGGCATGCTGGTCGCGCGCGGCCAATCGTCCCTGCACCACCGCGAGACGCTCGCTCACCATCGTGCGTCGATGCTCGAGCGCGAGCAGCTCGGTGGCTCGGACGCGAGCCCCGTCGAGAGCCGCGCGGGCGCGTTCGACGCGGACCGCAGCTTCCAGACGCGCGTTTTCGGCATCTCCGGCCTGGGCGATCGCCTCCTTGAACGCGGCCTGCGTGACGGTGGCGGCGTCGTCACCGATACGCCAGGGTCCGTCCCCGCCGAAACGGTCGCCGCCGGAAGTGAGGAAGACGAGGTCGGGCTGGTCGAGCGCGAGCTCCATCGCGGTGCGCCATCCGGAGTCGACAAGCACCATCCCGGCCAGCATCCGCCCGAGCGCTTGCTGCAAACCGGGAACGCGTGCGCTGACGCAGTCGATGAGCGGCCGAGCGCCCGCTGGGGCGAGCCGCGGCTGAGGAGGAGGCCCGAGCTCGTCGACCACGAGCAGCAGGCCGCGAGACTCGCCGTCGTGCAGCCGCTCGATCGCCCGGGCGGCGGCGTCGCCGCCCTTCACCACGACGGCGCGCAACGCGTCTCCGAGCGCGGACGCAACCGCCGCCTCGGCGTCGGACTCGATCTCGAGCAGATCGACGAGCGGACCGATCACACCGTGAACGCCCGCGAGGTGCTCGACACCCGTCGCAGCCCGCGCGGCACCGAGGCCGAGGTCGAGCGCGTCGGCGCGGGCGCGCCACCTCGCCGCGTCGGCCTCGGTGTTGCGCCACGCCTCGTCGGCGTCGCGCAACGCGGCTTCCGCACCCGAGACGTCACGGAGGACGGCGGGCGGCGCGGCTGCGATCGCGGCGTCGAGCTCGGACAGCTCGCCGCGCAGCACGCCGGCGTCGGCCACGAGCGTCTCGAGCACGCCCGCATCGGCCGCCGCGGCCAGCTCGCGTTCGACACCACGAAGTTTCTCCGCAACGAGCGCACTCAACCCGCGCGCGCGCTCGCTCGTGGACTCCACGCGCACGAGCCAGTCGGCGAGCGCGTCGTGCCCCATGACGGTGAGCGAGCGCTCGGCATCGAGCACCCCCACGTCGAGCTCGCGCAACCGGCCGCGCAGCTCCGCTTCGCGTTGCGTGTGCTCCGCGCGCGCGTCGCGGAGGCGCTCGATGCGGGCCTGCAATCCTGCGATCTCGTGCCCCGCCAGATGGAGCCGGATCGCTCGCAGCTCCTCGACGAGCCCGCCGTGCCGGCGCGCCGCGTCGGATTGCTTCTGGAGTGGGGTGAGCTGGCGGCGCACCTCCCGGAGCAGGTCGTTGAGGCGGAGCAGGTTGCCCTCGGTGGCTTCGAGCCTGCGCTCGGCGCGCTCGCGGCGCTTCCGGAACTTGAGAATGCCGGCCGCTTCCTCGACCACCGCGCGGCGATCCTCGGGCCGCGCGTTCAACACCGCGTCGAG
This sequence comes from Acidimicrobiia bacterium, assembly GCA_040880805.1. NCBI lineage: Bacteria > Bacillati > Actinomycetota > Acidimicrobiia > Acidimicrobiia bacterium. The sequence continues at coordinate 28,844 of JBBDHW010000001.1, forward strand.
CTGGCCCTGCCCCACGATCACGTGCTGCTGACGACCGATACCCGTGTCGGAGAGGAGATCCTGGATATCGAGCAGCCGGCAGGGCGCGCCGTTGAGCTGATACTCGGAATCGCCCTCGCGGAACAGCGTGCGGGTGATCGTGACCTCGGTGAAGTCGATCGGGAGGAGTGCGGAGCTGTTGTCGATGGTGAGCGACACCTCGGCGCGCCCGAGGGCCGCGCGACCCGGCGTGCCCGCGAAGATGACGTCGTCCATCTTGCCGCCGCGCAGCGTGCGCGGGGCCTGGGCGCCGAGCACCCACGCCACCGCGTCGACCAGGTTCGACTTCCCCGAGCCGTTCGGACCGACGACCACCGTGACACCGGGCTCGAACTCGAGGACGGTCTTGTCCGCGAACGACTTGAAACCCCGGACCGTCAGCGACTTCAAGAACACGCGTGAGGCTCCCCAACAGAAGACTTCCGTCGCAGCGTAGCGACGGCCGTCTGCCGTTCCGCGGCACTTCAGCGGACGTGGAAGCCGGACTCCCCGATCGGGTCCTCCACCTGTACGTCGACACCGTCGACGCGTGCGTGGGACGGGCCCTCGTGGCACCACTGCACCACGCGGTCGACGGCTGTCTCCGGTCCCTCGAGCACGGCTTCGACCCGCCCGTCGCTCCGGTTCCGCACCCAACCGGTAACGCCGAGGGCAACGGCCCGCTCGCGGCACGACTCGCGGAACCACACTCCTTGCACGCGCCCCGCGATCAGGACGCGCTTCCGCGTGTTCCGCCGAAGTCGGGTCAGACCTGGCACGCGTCGCAGTAGAAGGTGGAGCGCCCGGCGAACCGCTCGCGCACCACGACATGGCGGCACCGTGGACACGCCTGGCCCTCGCGCGCGTACACGTTGTGGAACCGCTGGTACTCACCGGGACGGCCGAACAGGTCGACGTACTGCTCGTCGGCGAGCGAGGACCCGCGGTGCTTCACCGCCTCTTGCAACGTCTCCATCATCGACCGGTAGAGGCGCCGCACCTCCTGCGCGGTGAGCGTGTCGCTCACGCGGTCCCAGCGAAGCCCCGCGCCCCACAGGATCTCGTCGCTGTAGAGATTGCCGATGCCGGCGATGAACTTCTGGTCCATCAGCAGAGGCTTGAGCTTGGCGTGTCGCTGCGCGAGGAGACTCCCGAAGTGCTCCCACGACATGGCCGTCTCGAGCGGGTCGATGCCGAGGTGCGCGAGCTCGGTGACCTGCTTCTCGACGTTGTCGACCTCAGTCACGAACATCTCACCGAACGTGCGCGGGTCGACGAACCGCAGCTGCCCCCCCTGCGTGAACGTGATCACGACGTGCGTATGCTTCGACATCGGTTCGCGCGCTGTCTTCGTGCGAAGCAGTTGCCCCGACATTCCCAGATGGATCACGAGCACGTCGTCGCCGTCGAGCCGGCACAGCAGGTACTTCCCGCGCCGCTGGACCGCGACGATCTTCTTACCGATCAGCCGGTTCGCGAACTGCTTGCGGTTGTGATGACGCCGAACGGCGCGCATGCCGTCGGCCTCGACATTCTTGATCTTCTTCCCGACGACCTCGCGCTCGAGATCACGCCGGACAACCTCTACCTCGGGCAGCTCAGGCATCGTGCACTCGCTTGACCGCCGCGGTCTTCACTTCGTGCTGCAGCCGCTCCCACGCTTCGCGTGCTGCAGCTTGCTCCGCCGACTTCTTCGAGCGACCTTCGCCAGTGCCGTAGGTCTCCCCGCGCAGCAACACCGACGCGAAGAACCGCTTGGAGTGATCGGGACCCTCGTGCCGAACCTGGTACCGCGGGAGCTGGTCGAGGAATTGCGCGGCGAGCTCCTGCAGGCGGGTCTTGTGGTCGCCGCCTCCGGGACCGGCGGCCTGCTCTTGGATCGCACCCTCGAGCGCACCGAGGATCACGTGACGCGCAGCGTCGAGGCCGCCGTCGAGGTACACCGCCGCGATCACCGCCTCCATCGCGTCTGCGAGGATCGACGACTTCGCACGACCGCCGGATGCGTCTTCGCCCTTGCCCAGCCGGAGCGCGGCGCCGAGGTCGATGTCGTTCGCCAGGCGCGCGAGCGTCTCCGAGCTGACAACGACCGCGCGTAGCTTCGCGAGCTCGCCTTCGGGGAGCTGCGGGTACATCTCGTAGACGAACGTGGTCACCACGAACCCGAGTACCGAGTCGCCGAGAAACTCGAGCCGCTCGTTCGATTCGTCGATCCCTCGCTCCGCGCAGTACGAGCGGTGGGTGAGCGCGAGCTCGAGCAACGACTGATCATGAAAGTTCCACCCGAGCGCGAGCTGCAACCGCGCGTCGAGGTCCGATGCCGTGGTGCGAGCGGCCTGCGCGCTCATCCGACTCACTCGCCCGTTTCCCCCGGGGTGCCGAGTCGACCGACGACGTAGTCGACGGCGTCGCGAACCGTGTGCAGGTCGGCGAGATCTTCGTCGTCGAAGCTGAAACCAACGGTGCGCTCCCCGAGCTCCTCCTCGAGGGCTTCGACGAGCTCGATGAGCGCGAGTGAGTCGGCGTCGAGATCGTCGGAGAATTTGGCGTCGAGCATGATGCGCGACTCGTCGATCTCGAGGATCTCCGCCAGCCGTTCGCGGATCATTCGCAGCACCTCGTCGGGTCCGATCGGGTTCCGCCCGACGTGCGTCTCAGCCGGCACCCGCGATCGCCTCCTTCGTTCGTTCGACCACGCGAGCCTCTACGCACTCGACGGCTTGGCGGACCGCACCCACGATCGCCTGTGCGCTCGACGAGCCGTGCCCGACGACCGACACGCCATTCACCCCGAGCAGCACCGCGCCACCGACGTAATCGGGCTCGACCTGCTTGGCCGCGTCGAGCAGGTGCGGCATGACCGCGGCTACGGCATCGCGCAGCTCGGGTAGTTCGAGCGCCTGGAACATCAGCCCCGCGGTGCCGCGGATCGCGCCTTCTATGGTCTTCAGCGCCACGTTGCCCGTGAACCCATCGGTGACGATCACGTCGACCCCAGGGCGCATGAAATCTCGGCCCTCGACATTGCCCGCGAAGCCGCGGACGTTCTCGAGCAGCGCGTACGCGCGCTTCCTCACGTCGTCGCCCTTGCCCGCCTCTTCGCCGTTCGACAGCAAACCGATACGCGGTTCGTCGACACCGAGTCGGGCCCGCGCGTATTCGCGCCCCATCACCGCGAACTGCACGAGCCACTCCGGCGCGCAATCGACGGTGGAACCGGCGTCGACGAGGATCTGCGGGCCGTGACCGGGCACTGGTATCGGTGCCGCGATCGCCGGACGCGCCACGCCCTTGATGCGCCCCATGCGCAGGAGCGACGCCGCCATCGTGGCCCCGGTGTTTCCCGCGCTCACGAGCGCGTCGGCCTTGCCGTCGCGTACGAGCTGCGCGCACAGCACGATCGACGAGTCTTTCTTGGAGCGCACCGAGGTCGGCGCGTCGCCCATCTCGACGACCTCGCTCGCAGCCACGAGCTCGACGGACTGCGCGTTGTGGGGCAGGAGCGGCGCGACCAGGTCCTCGCGTCCGACGAGCAGGATCCGCACTCCGAACTGTTCTGCGGCCTGCACCGCGCCGGCGACGATCTCCCCCGGGGCGCGGTCGCCCCCCATGGCATCGACCGCAACGGCGACGCTCATGACCCCGCTACCCGCTCACGGTGCTTCGCACCGGGCCGCTCAGGCCACGCTCGCTGCGGCGCAGGACACCCGCGCCTCTACGCGCTCGCTCATGTACCAACCCCTATTCAACGTCGATCACCTTGCGTCCGCCGTACCACCCGCAGTTGCTGCACACGATGTGCGGCTGCTTGACCGCTCCGCAGTTGGGACAGGTCGAACGTGGGGGCGCGGACAGGCGCCAGTTCGACGCGCGTCGCTGGCGCGTCTTGCTCCTCGGTGTCTTGCGCTTGGGGACGGGCATCGGGTGCTCCTCGAGAGTGTGGGGCGAGAGTTGGCGGGCCGGATCTTGGCGAAGAGGTGGTCAGAGCTCGAGCTCCGACAGGGCGGCCCAGCGGGGATCCACCGGCGCGCCGTCGTCGGCGTCGTCGTTCACGTCCACGGGCCGGCACGGCGGGGCGCCGGTGGATTCGCAGGTGGGCGCGAGCGGGAGCTCGAGGAGCACTGCGTCGCGCACGAGCTGCTCGAGGTCGATCTCGTGACCGAGCAGCGGGTACGTCTCGCCGTCGACGAAACGCTCCTCGAAGAGCTCACTGACCGCGGCCCCCAGGTCGTCGGAGAGATCTACAAGGCACACGCTGCACTCACCGGACCAATGGGCATTGATCGTGCCCCGTGCGACCAAGCCGCCGGGCACGCGCTCGAGCACGAGATCGACCCGGATCTGCTCTGCGACGCGCGCCGCTCTCCCACCGAGGCCTGCCATCGCCGCTTCGCGAACGAGGGGCCGGCGGGAACCGGGGTGGGTCAGGAGATCGGCGACATCGATGCGGAGATCGCTCATGGTTTCGTGAGAAGGGCGGACGGGTTGCCCCGGATGTTTTTGACCGGGTTCTTTGACCGGCCCGGCTGCCGCGACGGGGAAACGGTCGTGCAAGTGGCGCCCAGAAACCGGGGCCGGGCGTCCGAGGATAGCAGCCGGACGAATTGACCGACCTGATGGGCGATCCGACCCTTACAGGTCGTCCTGGTCGAAAATTCCGGATTCCTCAGGGTCGGGAAGCGCGTGGGCGTGAGGCCCGGACGGGGGCGGCGGACCGACGACCGCCTGCAGTTGCTCACGCCCCCGTTGCACCGTCTGCATCGTGCGCTCGAGCACCACTTCGAACGCCGCGAGCTTCTGGTCGATGTAGTCCTCGGCCTCGTGACGCAGGCGACGGCTGTCGGCCTCCGCATGCGAGACCACCTGCTGCGCAACGCGGCGCGCCTCGCGAGCCACCTCCGTACGCTCGACCATCCGCTCCGCCTGCACGCGCGATGCCTCGACGATGTCCTCCGCGTCGCGGCGCGCCTGCGTGAGGTACTCGTCGCGCTCTTTCAGCAACCAGCGCGCGTGCCGGAGCTCCTCGGGCAGCGCCCGCAGCGCGTCGTCCACGATTTCGAGTGTCTCCTCGCGGTTCACGAGTACCGACGCCGACATCGGCATCGTGCGCGCGGTGTCGACGATCTCTCGGAGCTGCAGCAGCAGCGTCTCGAGGTCGTACGCCTGTTCGTCGCTCACCAAGGCCTCGCTATCTCGAGAACCGTTCCATGAGTCGCGCGGAGACGCTGGCCGGGACCATCGCAGACACATCGCCTCCGAACTTGGCGACCTCGCAGACGAGACTCGACGACAGGAACGAGTACTCGGGGCTCGTGGAGATGAAAAACGTGTCGATGCCCGACAGTCGCTTGTTCATCTGCGCCATCTGGAGCTCGTACTCGAAATCGGACACGGCGCGCAGGCCCTTCACGATCGCCCCGGCGCCATGCTCGCGTGCGAAGTCGACCACGAGCCCGGTGAGCGGCTCGATCCGCACGTTGCCGAGGTGGCCGATGGCGTCGGCGAGCATCTGCTGGCGTTCCTCGAGGCCGAAGCGCGACTGCGATTTCTGTGGGTTCCGCGTGACCGCCACGATCACGCCGTCGAAGTGGCGCGCGGTGCGCTCGATGATGTCGATATGACCATTGGTGACGGGATCGAAGGAGCCCGGGCAGAGGGCGGTGTCCACGCGATGTTGCTCCTGGTCAGATGGCCGCGACGGTGAGGAGCGTATCCCCGTAGGCGCGCGTCCATCCGACCGCCCAGCCCTCGGGGAGCACCGGCGGCTCGGTGCGACGGGTCTCGACCACCACCGTCGCGCCCACGGCGAGACAACCAGACTGAGCCAGGGCAACGAGCACCTGCGCCAGCTCGGCGGCAGCGAGGTCGTACGGCGGGTCGAGGAGCACGAGATCGAACGGCCCGTCGGCGACCCCATGGCCGGCGAACGAGGCCGCCGACGCACGGCGCAACTGCGCGCGCTCCGTGAACCCCGTGGCGTCGAGGTTCGCACGAAGCGCGTCGTGGGCGCGACGGTCGTTGTCCACGAAGACGGCGCGCACGGCACCGCGAGAGAGCGCCTCGATCCCGAGCGCGCCGCTCCCCGCATAGAGGTCGAGCACCACCGCTCCTTCGAGGCGCTCCGCACCGAGCGACGCGAACAACGACTCCTTGACCCGGTCGGCCGTGGGGCGCACGCCGCCCTTCGGCGCGACGAGCCGTCTCCCGCCCGCCGCTCCTCCGATCACGCGCAGTGCCATCAGCTCTTGAACAGGAAGTCGACTGCGTCCCCGAGGAGATCCTGCACTTCCTCGAGAAGCTGCGCGTGCTGGTCGAGGTCGGGATCGGCGTCGAGCACGCCCTCGGCCACCGCACGCGCTTCGAGCACGATCGGCTCGTCCTGCGGCAGCCTCCCCAACTTGAGGTCGGTCCACCCGGCTTGGCGCTGGCCGAACACCTCGCCCGCACCGCGGATCGCGAGGTCGCGCTCGGCGAGCTCGAAGCCGTCGGTGGACTGCACCATCGCGTCCATGCGCGCTTCGCCCTGGGGGGTGCTCGGGTCGGCGAGCAGGTAACAGACCGACGCGTGCGCGCCACGGCCGATGCGTCCGCGTAGTTGGTGGAGCTGGAGGAGCCCGAACCGTTCTGCGTCCTCGACGACCATGACGGTCGCGTTGGGAACGTCAATACCCACTTCGATCACGGTCGTCGCCACGAGCACGTCGACCTCGCCGGCACGGAACGCGGCCATCGCGGTCTCCTTGTCGGCCGCGGGCATCTGTCCGTGGAGCAGCCCGAGCCGAAGACCGGCGAGCTCCTCGGCGGCGAGTCGTTCGAGCTCCTCGGTGGCCGCACGCGCTTCGAGCTTGTCGGAACCCTCGACGAGCGGGCACACCACGTACACCTGCCGGTCCGCCGCCACCTCGGTGCGCACGCGCTCGTACACGACAGCGCGCTCGAGCGGCCCCGGCCCCACGATTTCGGTCACGATCGGCGCGCGGCCGGCGGGGAGCTCGCGCAGCTCGGTCTTGTCGAGATCCCCGTAGATGAGCATCGCCGCGGTACGCGGGATCGGCGTCGCGGTCATCACCAACACGTCGGGTGCCACACCATTGGCAGGCTCGCTCGGAGCCGGGGTACCCGGCTCCGCCCGAACGGGACGCTCGCCGCGGCCCTTGCGACGCAGGAGGTCGCGCTGCTCGACGCCGAAGCGGTGCTGCTCGTCGATCACCGCCACGCCGAGGCGCTTGAACTCCACGCCCCCGTAGATGAGCGCGTGCGTGCCCACCACGATGTCGACGTCACCCGCGGTCAGGCCCTCGGTAATGCGGCGGCGCTCTGCCGCGGGTGTGCGGTTGGTGAGCAGCGCGACGCGCACCGGTCGCTCGCCGAGGAGCGTCGACTCCGCGGGGACGACGAGACCGTCGAGCAACGAGCGCATCGTGAGCTCGTGCTGCTCCGCGAGCACCTCGGTGGGCGCCATGAACGCGCCCTGGTAGCCGCCCTGCACCGCGGTGAGCAGCGCGGTGAGCGCGACGACCGTCTTGCCCGAGCCGACCTCACCCTGCAAGAGCCGGTGCATCGGTGCCGGGCCCTCGAGGTCGGCAGCGATCTCGTCGATCGCGCGCGCCTGGTCGTCGGTGAGCACGAACGGCAGCCCCGCGTGGAACGCGGGCACAAGCGGTCCGTCCACCCGATGACGGATCCCGCGCGCGTCGGCCGCGAGCGCGCGCTTGCGCGCGACGAGCCCGATCTGCATGCGGAGGAACTCGTCGAACTTCAACCGTTTCGCGGCAACGAACGCGTCCTGCAGCGTGTCGGGCCGATGGATGTCCCAGTACGCGCGCGTGCGGTCGACGAGCCTGTGCGCGGCACGGAGGTCTGGATCGAGGGGATCGGCAAAGCCGCGAGCCTTCGTGCGCTCCAGGGCCGACGCGACTGCGCGTCGCAGCTGCCACGTGTGCACCTCGGCCTTGCCCGACTGCAGGTAGACGGGAACGACCGCACCGGTCGCCTCCGGCCCATCGCCTGCGCCGCGTTCGGAATCGGGGGTGGACAGCACGTCGACCACCGGGTTGGTGAGCTGGCGCTTGCCGCGGTACTGCTCCACCTTCCCGAACAGCGACACCTGCGTTCCGACCGGTAGCTGTCGCTCACGCCACGCCTGGTTGAAGAACACCAGTTCGAGCAGACCGGTGCCGTCGTACACGACCGCGTTCACGATCGTGCGCTTCCCGTCACGCGTGCGGCGCGCTCGGATCGAACGCACCTCGGCGTCGACCGTCGCCTCGTCGCCGATCGAGAGCTCCGCGATCTCGGCGCGCTGCGTGCGATCGACGTACCGGCGCGGGTAGTGGTCGAGAAGATCGAGGACCGACGTGATGCCCATCTCGGCGAGCCCCGTCTCGAGCTTCGGTCCCACCGCCTTGAGCTCGGTGACGCCGTGGGCCGCGAGCTCGCGCAGGGTGATGGAGCCGGTCACCTCTGCGGAGCTATTCGACGCCGACGAGATACGGGTAGAGCGGCTGGTCACCAACGTGGGTCTCGATCTCGACGTCGGGGTGCGCGAGCCCGAGGTGCTCGGAGATCCGCGCGGTCTCGGCCGCGTCGTACTTCGAGATCCCGAGCAGCACCGCCTCCTGG
>JBBDHW010000001.1:37493-45886 GCA_040880805.1 Acidimicrobiia bacterium
GCGTCGGCCTCGGCGCCCACCACGATCGTCACGAGCTCGGTGTCGTCGTCGATGAGCACGTCGAGCAACGCGATCGCGGCCTCCGAGGCCGACTTGGTGGCGACGCACACACCATCGCGCGTGATCGCGATCCAGTCGCCTTCCGCGATCGGTCCGCACTCGGCGACGCTGTCGCGCACTGCCTGGGTGACCTCCCCCGCGCGCACGCGTGACGCGGCTTCGTCCATCGCGGCGGTGTTGTCGTCGAGCGACGCACCCGCGTCGTACGCGACCAGCGCCGACAGCGCCTCGACCACCGCCGTGGTGGGGACCACCGAAACGGGGCGATCGGCGAGCTCGGGCACCTGCCGCGCCACCGGCACGATGTTCTTGTTGTTCGGCAGCACGATCACGGAGTCCGCCGCGCACGACTGCACGGCCTCGAGGATCTGCGCGGTCGACGGGTTCATCGACTGGCCACCGGCCACCACGTGTTGCACGCCGAGGCTGCCGAGGAGCTTGCGCAGCCCGTCGCCCACCGCCACGGCGACGACGCCGGTGGTCACTCGTTCGACCGGCGGCGGCGCGCTCTGCTCCCGGACCCACGCCTCCTCTTCGAGCTCCTCGACCTGCTCGAGCAGGTCGGTGACGCGGATGTCCGCGGGGCGCCCCGCGGTGATGCCCGTTTCGATCGCAGCGCCGATGTCGTTCGTGTGCACGTGGCAGTTCCACAAGCCGTCGCCGCCCACCACGACGATGGAGTCGCCGAGCTCGCCCCATGTGCGCTTGAACTGTGGGATCGTGTCGTCGGCGGCATGAAGGAAGTACATGACCTCGTAGCGCAGCCCGGACACAACGTCCGCTTCGTGAAGGTGCGCGGCCACTGCCGGTGGGGTCGCGACCACCTCGGGCTCTGGCACCGGGCGCTCGGCGACCACGTGCAGGCACGCGGCGAGCAGGAGCTCGAACCCACGACCGCCGGCGTCGACCACTCCGGCGTCACGGAGCACGGGCAGGAGGTCGGGGGTGTGTACGACGGCGTCGCGCGCTGCTTCACACGCGCGTTCCAGCACCACGGCGAGCGTCGCCTCCCCGGTGGTGGCGGCGTGTTCCACCGCTTCGGCTGCCATGCGGACCACAGTGAGGATCGTGCCCTCGACCGGGCGCAGCACGGCCTGGTAGGCGGCGTCGGTGGCGCGGCGTAACCCCGCAATCAGGTCAGCCGCGGCCACGCGCTCGAGGGGTGCGAACGTGTCGGCGAGGCCCCGCAGGATCTGGGAGAGGATCACGCCCGAGTTGCCGCGGGCGCCCATCAGCGAGCCGTGTCGGATCGCCTCGCAGACCTGGCCCATGTCGGAGCCGTCGCCGGGAAGCTCGCCGACGACCGACTCGAGGGTGAGCGCCATGTTGGTGCCCGTGTCGCCGTCGGGCACGGGGTACACGTTGAGGCGGTTCAGCTCTTCCTGGTGGATGCGCAGGACGTCGCGGTACGTCGAAACCACGCGGCGCAGATCGGCGGGCGCGAGCGTCTGGAGAACCCCCACGGCTGGGATGGTACTGCGGTCGCTGGTAGCCTTCCCCGTTCCGGTCATTCACGAAAGCCAGTCCACGTAAGGAAGCACGATGGCGTCCGTCTGCGAGATCTGCGGCAAGAAGCCGCAGTTCGGTATGCGCCTGAGCCACTCACACCGGCGCACCAAGCGCCGGTGGAACCCGAACGTTCAGCGCGTGCGCGCCGTGGTCAACGGCTCGCCCAAGCGTCTCCACGTGTGCACCTCCTGCCTCAAGGCAGGCAAGGTGCAGAAGCCGTAGGCCTCACCGTGCAGGGCGTCGTCCGGATGTACGACCCGCAGACCGGTGAGGGCGTCGTCATGCGCGACACGGACCGTGCCGAGCTCGTGCTCGCGGCCGACGCGCTCGAGGGCTCACTCTTCCGCATGTTGCGCCAGGGGCAGCGCGTGAACTTCCAGCTCGATGCCGACGGCCGGGTCACCCGTGTGCGCATCGGTTCCGAGCCCGACATGGGTCTCCCCACCGCTCAGGTGTAGCGCGGAAGCACCTCGATCACCGCAGTGGTTCCCGGTGCGGCGGCCGTGCGTGTGTCGAGCGTCACGAGGGGGATGTCGAGCGCCTCGGCGAGCGCGACGTAGAGCGCGTCGTACACCGTGAGGTTGTCTCGCAGTTCCCAGACGCGGGTGAGCAAGTGGACGTGCGAGAACCGTTCGACTTCGAGCGCCGCGAGATCCGTCAACGCGCGATGCGCGGAAACGGCATCCAGATCGCCCGTGCGATTCCGACTTCGGAGCGCGTTGGCAACTTCGGCATCGAGCAGATGCGGTGCCGCGAGATCCTCCCCCGCCAGCCGCGTGTGTGTCCCGCCGGTAGCCACGAGCGCGTCCAACACCACGGAGGCGTCGACGACGATCACTCGCCGCGGTCGCGGTCGGCACGAATCGTGGCCACAATCTGCTCCGCCGAGAGGCGCGGCCCGGCCCGCAAAGCGGCGCGTCGCAACACCTCCACGTTGCGCCCGCGGCGGGCGATCCGCTCGCACTCGCCGAGCATGAACCGGTTCAGCGACAGCCCCGACGCCTCCGCTTGGCGCGCCAGCTCGCGGTGCACCGCCGCGGGAACGTCGCGAATCTGGATGTGGTGTGGCATGGATGCAGTTTAGCCCCTGACTGCATGCATTGTGCACCCATTGGTCGAGGGCCGGCTACTCCGCGGCCAGGGCCACGCGCATCTCGACGCCCGGGTCGGGTGGCATCTGGCGACCCACCTCCACGACCACTTCGTGCAACACGCCGTTCCACGCGAACGGCACCTCGTAGTCGTCGCAGACGGGGAAGCCGCGGTCGTATCCGAGGCACAGCGCGGTCCCTCCGTGCTGCCAGAACAACGGCACCGGTACGTCGAGCGTGACCGACGCGACCACTTCGTCGTCGTGGAGCAGCGTGACTGCCGGCCCACTTCCACCGTCGAGCGCGTAGTGACACATGAGCTCGTGGCGCCCCGCGGGCACGGGCGACGAACCGGTGACCACGCGGAGGTCACCCGCGCGGTTGAGCGCGAACACCAGTCGCCCGTCGCGCACGTAGAACGCGAAGCCGTTCGTCCAGTCGCCGAGCGCGCACAGCACACCCTCGGGCGCGTCCGGCACTTCAACCGCTGCGGAGAGCCGGAAGCCGCCGAACAAACGCGGCACGGAGTCGTCGGGCACGGGGCTCCCCTCGGGCCGGTACACGCACCGCGACGCGGGCGGGTTCGGCGCGGGCAGCGCGGCGCCGAACCGCCCGATGAGATTGTCGACGAGCGGGAACACCTGGTTCCGGGCCGCCTCGACGAGCCACACGTCCTGGAGTCGCGCGAGCACGTCGGGATGCTCGGCGGCGATGTCGGTGGCCTCGGCAAAGTCCTCGTCGAGGTTGAAGAGGCCCCAGGTGTCCGTGTCGAAGTCGCGGCTCCCCACGAGCAGGCGCTCTTCGTCGACCACTCCCTGCGACACATGGTCGGTCGTGGCCTTCCACCCCTGGTACACGATCGAGCGCGACCCGAGCATCTCGAAGTACTGCACATCGCGCGGGTTCGGCGCGCTCGCGTCGTCGAACGTGTTCCTGATGCTCACGCCGTCGATCGGCTGTTGGGTGACGCCATCGTGAGTCGCCGGTGGTGCCACGCCGCACGCGTCGAGGACAGTGGGCATGAGGTCGATCGCGTGGACGAACTGGTCGCGCACAACGCCTCGCGCGGAGAACCCGTCGGGCCAGTGCACGATGAGCGGAGTGCGGATGCCGCCGAGCCACGTGTAGCGCTTCCACAGTCGCAGCGGCGTGTTGCCCGCCCACGCCCATCCCCACGGGTAGTGGTTGTACGAGCGGAAGCCGCCGAGCTCGTCGAGGCGCGCGAGGTTCTCCTCGATGGTGTCCGGGAGAGCCAGCGTGAAACGGTGCTCGTTGAACGTGCCGCTCACGCCGCCCTCCGCGCTCGTGCCGTTGTCGGATACGAGCATCACGAGGGTGTTGTCGAGCTGGCCGATCTCCTCCAAGAACGTGACCAGGCGTCCGATCTTCTCGTCGGTATGTGTGAGAAAGCCGGCGAACACTTCTTGAAAGCGCGCGTACACGCGGCGTTCGTCGGCCGTCAGCGCGTCCCAGTCCTGCACCCACGGGGGCCGTTCCGGGAGCAGGGTGCCCTCGGGCACGACGCCGAGTTCGATCTGGCGCGCGAACACCTCCTCGCGCCAGCGCTCCCATCCTCCGTCGAAGCGCCCGTGGTAGGGCTCGATCCACTCGCGCGCGACGTGGTGCGGCGCGTGCATCGCTCCGAGCGAGAAGTAGAGGAAGAACGGGCGATCGGGCGCGGCATGCTTCTGGTTCTGCACGTAGCGGATCGCGGTGGCAGCGAGATCCTCGGTGAGGTGGTAGCCGTCTTCCGGCGCCCTCGGTGCCTCGACGTACTGGTTGTCGCGCACGAGGTTGGGGGTCCACTGGTTGGTGTCACCCTGCAGGAAGCCGTAGTACCGCTCGAAGCCGAAACCGAGCGGCCAGCGGTCGAACGGTCCCGCATGCGATCGTTCGCCCGACGGCACGAGATGCCACTTGCCGACCGCCATCGTGTTGTACCCGGAGTCGCGGAGCAGGCGGGGCATCGTGGCCGCCGACTTCGGGATCCGCGAGGTGTAGCCGGGGTAGGCGGTAGGAATGTCGGTGAGGAACCCCATCCCGACGGCATGAGGGTTCCGGCCGGTGAGGAGACAGGCTCGCGTCGGCGAGCACAGCGCGGTCACATGGAATCGGTTGTAGCGGAGCCCGTTCGCGGCGAGCCGGTCGATGTGCGGCGTCGCGATCCCCGACCCGAAGCACCCGAGCTGCGCGAAGCCGGTGTCGTCGAGGACGATCAGCACCACGTTCGGGGCTCCGGGCTCCGGGTGTGGCAACGCGTAGTCGCCCGGCGTCGACGCTTCCGGAGTGATGCCGGCCCACGGCCGCCGCCGATCAGTCATGGTGCGAACCCTATACATGGGTCGCTCGCTGCTCGCCGGGATACCCGGCTCGCCTCCACTCGCTCCTCCCCACGAGTGAAGAGACGGTTTCGGCCGCTGAAGGGGTCACCACTACACTCGTCGGACTTCGTTTCGCCTCGGAGGAACGTGCCCCGTGACGCTCGTGCAGGCCCCCACAAAGAATCTGCGGCTCGTGCACTGGATCGACGCGATGGTGGAGCTCTGCGAGCCCGGCGCAGTCCACTGGTGCGACGGCTCCGACTCCGAGTTCGAGATGCTGTGCGAACAACTCGTCGACGCGGGCACGTTCGTCGAGCTCGACCCGCAACACCGTCCTGGCTCCTACTGGGCGCGATCCGACCCGTTGGACGTCGCGCGCGTCGAAGACCGAACCTTCATCTGTTCCGAGCGCGAGATCGACGCCGGACCCACGAACAACTGGAAGGATCCCGCCGAGATGCGGGCGACGCTCGACGGGCTGTTCCGGGGATCCATGCGGGGCCGCACGATGTACGTGGTGCCGTTCAGCATGGGGCCGCTCGCGTCGCCGCTGTCGTACATCGGCGTCGAGATCACCGACTCCCCGTACGTCGCGGTCAGTATGCGCACGATGACGCGGTCGGGGCAGGCCGCCCTCGACGTGCTCGGCGCCGACGGCACGTTCGTGCCGTGCGTGCACTCCGTCGGTGCCCCGCTCGAACCGGGCGCCGCCGACGTTCCGTGGCCGTGCAACCCCGACCAGAAGTGGATCGTGCACTTTCCCGAAGCCCGTGAGATCTGGTCGTACGGCTCGGGCTACGGCGGCAATGCGCTCCTCGGCAAGAAGTGCTTCGCGCTACGGATCGCGTCGGTCATCGCACGCGACGAGGGGTGGCTCGCCGAGCACATGCTCGTCCTGAAGATCACCAGCCCCGAGGGGCGGGGGCGCTACTTCGCCGCCGCCTTCCCGTCGGCGTGTGGCAAGACCAACCTCGCGATGCTGATTCCCACCGTCCCCGGCTGGAAGGTCGAGACGATCGGCGACGACATCGCGTGGATGAAGTTCGGTGCCGAGGGGCGCCTCCATGCGATCAACCCCGAGTTCGGGTTCTTCGGCGTCGCCCCCGGCACCAACGAGCGGTCGAACCCGAACGCCATGCACACACTCGAGCACGGCACGGTGTTCACGAACACTGCACTCACCGACGACGGCGACGTGTGGTGGGAGGACATGACACCCGAGCCCCCCGCACATCTCACTGACTGGCGCGGCGAGTCGTGGACGCCGGATTCGGACCAGCCTGCCGCGCACCCGAACGCGCGCTTCTGCGTTCCCGCGTCGCAGTGCCCGTCGATCGCGCCCGAGTGGCAGGACCCGGCCGGTGTGCCGATCTCGGCGTTCCTGTTCGGTGGCCGCCGCGCCACCACGGTGCCGCTCGTGTTCGAGTCGCACACCTGGCAGCACGGGGTATTGATCGCGGCAACGATGGGATCGGAGCAGACCGCCGCCGCGTCCGGCGAAGTCGGCGCGCTCCGCACGGACCCGTTCGCGATGCTCCCGTTCTGCGGCTACAACATGGGCGACTACATGGCCCACTGGCTCAGCATGACGGAGCGCACCGAAGAGGCGTCGCTCCCCACGATCTACGGCGTCAACTGGTTCCGCAAGGACCTCGAGACCGAGAAGTTCCTCTGGCCCGGCTTCGGCGAGAACTCACGCGTGCTCGAGTGGATCTTCCGCCGCCTCGACGGCGACGCGTCCGGCGCGAGCACGCCCATCGGCGTCGTGCCGGAGCCCGACGACCTCGATCTCGACGGCCTCGACGTCACCACCACCGCGGTCGCCGCCGTGCTCGCCGTCGACCCGGAGGAGTGGCGTCGCGAGCTGCCGGCGTTCCGGGCGTCGTTCGACGCGCTCGGGGAGCGCCTTCCTCCCGCTCTCCGCGAGGAGCTCGAAGCGCTCGAGGAGCGGCTGGGCAACGTCTGACGCCTCGCCGCTACGATCGGCGCGTCGACGAGGGAGGGTCCATGAGCGTCACCGCGTACGTGCTGATCCAGACGGAAGTCGGCCGGCCCAAGCAGGTGGCCCAAGCCATCCGGCAGATCGACGGTGTGCTCGAGGCGCACAACGTCCTCGGTCCATATGACGTGGTCGTCACCGTGACGGCTTCGACCAACGACGAGCTCGGAAAGCTCGTCTCCGACGGGATCCAACAGGTCGACGGGATCGCGCGCACGTTCACGTGCCCGGTGATCGACCTTACCTGACTACTCGCTCGCTCTCTGCGAGCCGGGATACCCGGCTCGCGGCCGGTCGCTCGCTGGCGAGCTCCTCGCTCCGCTCGTCGCCGTGCGCGCGGGATGGCAGCTCTGACGCGCCGCGATGATCTCGACCTTCGACGCAATGGGTATGAGGGCTAATGGCGTTGGCGGCCGGCGCGTCTCGTGCGGCGCTCGTGGCGCGCAAGGGCGAGCTCGATCAACCGGTCGATGAGCTGCGGGTACCCCACGCCCGACACCTCCCAGAGCCGGGGGTACATGGAGATCGGCGTGAAGCCCGGGATCGTGTTCACCTCGTTGACGAGGAAGCCGCGGCCTGACTCCTCGAAGAAGAGGTCGACGCGCGCCATGGCCTCACACCGGCACGCCTCGAACGCGCGCACCGCGAGCTCCTGCGCCTGCCGGGTCTGCTCGGCGGTGAGCGGCGCGGGAGCGAGGAGCTCCGCCGCCTCGGACTCGTACTTGTCAGCGTACGAGTAGAACTCGTCACCGGGCACCACCTCGCCGGGAACCGACACTTCGGGTGGGTCGTCACCGAGCACCGCGAGCTCGATCTCCCGGCCTGCGATCGCCTCCTCCGCGAGGATCCACTCGTCGAAGCCCAGCGCGACGGCACACGCGTCGTCGAGCTCGGCGCGATTCGTGGCCTTCGACACGCCGACCGACGAACCCATGTTGGCGGGCTTCACGAAGCACGGGTAGCCGAGCTCGCGCTCGATCTCGTCGACGAACGCGCCGAGATCGTGGCCGTCGCGAAACGACAGATGCCGCGGCGTCGGCAACTGCACGGCCACGAACGCGCGCTTCATCATGATCTTGTCCATCGCGACCGCGGACCCGAGCACGCCCGACCCGACGTATGGAAGATCCGCGAGCTCGAAGAGGCCCTGCACGGTGCCGTCCTCTCCGTAGGGACCGTGCAGCAACGGCAGCACGACGTCGACATCGACCGCGGCCCGCGACGACGGATCGGCGACGAGGGCGCCGACCCCCTCCGCCGGCATACCGTCGACGGGAAACGCGGCGGGCAACGCGGCGGGGCCGGTCTCGATCGCGGCGCGCGCAGCATCGGCGAGCAACCAACGCCCGTCGGTGGTGATCGCCACCGGCACGATCTCGTACCGGTCGGGATCGAGCGCGGGCGCCCCCCCCC
>JBBDHW010000001.1:45896-55216 GCA_040880805.1 Acidimicrobiia bacterium
CGACCGCGACGGCGGTCGCTCGCGACACGTCGTGCTCGGCCGACCGCCCGCCATACAAGAGCAAGACCCGGAGTCGGCGCGCCATCACGACACCTGCAGCACGGCGCGGATGCCGAGCCCCATGATGAACAGTCCGACGAGCCCGTAGAACATCTCGGTGCGACCGCGCATCTGCATGCGGTACTGGTATGCGAGCCCTACGGTGAGGAACGCGAGAAAGCCGTAGAACATGTGGAAGCGCGGCGCGATGTACTCGTCACTGATCACGAGGATCGCTCCCACCAGTACCTGGAGCATCATCATCGACTCGGCCATGATGGTGACGATCCACAGCCATCGCCCGCGCCAGCTCCGAACCCGCCACGCGATCAGTGCGAGCGCACCCACGATCGCGTTCGCGACGATCGCCACGTAGCCCCATACCTTGTGGAAGTCGAAGAGCGCGCGCACTCTGGCACGTTACGAGATGGAGCGTTTCAGCCAGCGACTGCGTCCTCGTGCTGCACCACCTCGAACGACCACAGGTCGCTGTGACTGCTCACCGGCCCCTGCGTGCCGTGGGCACGGTGACCGTGCTGGAAGGCGGGACTGTTCACCCACCCCTGGAAGTCCTGCTCGCTGCTCCAGCGCGTATACACGAGGTAGACGTCTCGCTCGTCGGTGGGCCGGAGCAACTCGAAGGCCTCGAAACCGGGCGACGACGACACTTCGCCGGCGCGCGCCGCGAAGCGGGCCTCGAGCTCGCCGGCCCGCTCGGCCGGCACCGTGATGGCGTTGATCCTGACGACGCTCATGGTCTGCTCCCATCCGAAAATTTCGCAAAATCGCCCGAGCCGTTGGAAAGACGTTCTACGTTGCAACCACTCCGCTGCCTCGGTCTTGATGTGTCTGGCGTCACAGTGCCTGTCGGGTGTTTACTCGACATCAGCCTGGTGGGTCGGCCGGGCCGACCCTGCCCCGGCCCGCCGGCCCGCCACCTACCGGCGCGAGGGGAGTGCCTTCAGGGCTGGCCACGCAGAAATCGCTCGATCTCCGACGCAAGCTCCTCCCCGCTCGGGATTGCGGGCTCGGTACCGGACTCGATCTGGCGGATCGCCTCCAAAACGTCGGGTCGATCGGCGATGCCCTCTTCCACGCGTTGGATGTAGGCCTGTGCCTGGTCGTCGAGGACCGACAGGTCGACCTGCAGGCCGCCGAGATCGCGGATCCGCGCGAGCAGCGCGCGGATCGCGGGCGGTGACGGGCCGGCCGCGACGTAGTGGGGCACCTGGGCCCAGAGTGCGATCGTGGGCACGCCGGCTTGGCCGAGGAGCACTTGCAGCGCGCTCTGCGCGCCGGTCGGGCCCGTGTAGTCGGTTCGCCACGCGCCCGCCTCGTTGACGATATCGGCGCTGGTTCCCGTGACGAGTACCTCGACGGGACGACGATGCGACGCGACGCTCGGGATACCGCCGAGCGTGAACGCGCGTGTGACCCCGAGCCGCAGCGCGGCATCCACGATCTCACCGAGCACCGCTCGCCATCGCAGCGACGGCTCCGGGCCGACGACGATCACGACATCGCGCGCACCGTGGCCGGCGACGAGCTCGATGGCGGGCCATGTGATCTCGCGCGACACACCGTCGACGAGGTGAACCGTAGGCCGGGTCTGCTGGAGGTCCATGAGGTCGGCGAGGTCGATGCGCCCGAACACACGCTTGGCGTCGAGCTGCTCGGAGAGCACCGCGACCGCGCCCGTCCCCGCCAGGCCCGCGTCGACCCATCCGGAGAGGGTGATCACCATGACGGGATCGCGCAGCTCCGGCCAGGTGTCGACTTCGAGCAAGGGAGCCACGGGACAACTGTACGTTGTGTCGCGTAGGGTCCGGGCCCGTGAGATTCGGCGTGCACACCGGCGTGCAGAACACCACCACGCAGGAACTCGACGCGCTCTGGAAGCAGATCGAAGGGCACGGTTTCGAGTGGATCTCGATCTGGGACCACTTCTACGCCGCCGACGTCACCTTCACCGCCGTTGGCCTGAGCTCGGGATCGGTGTCACTCGAGGCGATCACCTCGCACACCGCGCTCGCGATGAGCACGTCGCGCGTGCGCTGCGGCAGCCTCGTCTACTGCGTCGGCTACCGCCACCCCGCCGTGCTCGCGAACGCGATGGCCACGCTCGACCACCTGAGTGGCGGCCGCGTCACATGCGGCCTCGGCGCGGGATGGCACCAGGCGGAGTACGCCGCGTACAACATCCCGTTTCCTCCGGCACCGGTTCGGCTCCGTCAGGTGGCTGAGGCGATCCAGTGCATCCGCGCGCTCCTCACCGAAGACGTCGCCAACTTCGAGGGCGAGTTCTTCCAACTCCGCGACGCGCGCTGCGACCCCAAGCCGGTCCAGGAACGGCTGCCCCTGTGGCTCGGTGGCGGCGGCGAAAAGGTCACGCTGAAGCTCGTCGCCCAGTACGCCGACGGGTGGAACGTGCCGTTCGTCGTGCCTGAGATGTACCGCCACAAGGTCGAGGTGCTGCATGGTCATTGCGAGACCGTCGGACGTGATCCGTCGGAGATCGACTGCACAGTGAACCTCGCGCTGGCGTGGAAGGACGAGGACCTCGAGGTGCAGTTCGGCGGCCTCGCGCAAGTCGTCCGTCCGAACGTGCTCATCGGGAGCACGCAGGAAGTGATCGACCGCGTCGGCGAGTACGCCGACGCAGGATGCGTACAGGTGAACCTCGCGCTGCGAGCACCGTTCGACCCGGAAGGCGTCGACCGCTTCGCGGCGGAGGTACTGCCCGCCTTCCGGTGATCAGTTCTTGCTGAAACCGCCGAAGCCACCACCGAAGCCACCGAAGCCACCGTTGTCTCGGCGCGGTTGGAAGGCGCCCCGGAAGTCGACGTCTGCGAAGTCGCCGGGCACCTGACCGGTCGCGGCGAAGTGGTAGAGCGCGGTGCGGTAGATGCCGCTCAGCGCCGCCATCACCGTTGCGGTGACGACGACCCACACCAGCGCGATCCCGCCGAAGACGATGAGTCCGATTGCGCCGAGCGCGCCGCCGATCGCGAACACGGCGATCGCGGGCAGCACGAGGAGGAAGCCGACGATACCGAGGCCTGCCTGCCCGACGACGTTCTCGCCCCACGTCTTCTTGAAGAGCTCGCCCGAGCGCTTGAACGCCGCGCCCACGCCGACGTCCTCGAGCACGAGGATCGGGATGGTCAGGAACGTGACGAGGCTCCACGCGAGGCCGATCAGCGAGGCGATGATCCGGCCCACGATGCCCTGACGCTCGAGCTGGTTGAGGATCAGCGACACGGTCGCCGACACGATCGCCCACGGCAGGAGACGGTGGAGCCGCGAATTGGCGACGGCCATCGCGGCACTGACGCTGGAGTTGCCGCCACGTAACCGTGTGTCGGCCCCGGCGACCAGCGCGGCGAGGAAGTACGTCTGTACGAACGCGAGCGCGATGTAGCCGAAGGCGATGAACACCCAGCCGATGGGCGCGAGAGAGTCCTTGCTGCCCTGGTGATCGAGGCCCGCGGCGGCAACGAGCCCGCCGAACACCGCGAAGACCGCGATCGAACCCAGGAACGAGAGCACCGGGAACCACGCGAGGGTCTTGTCGGACTTGAGGACCGCCCAGGACCGCTTGGCGATCGCCCAGGAAGTCTGGAAACGAGTCATGCCACCAGTATCGACGATGGCGGGCGCCCAGTGAAGTCGAGCAGTGAAGTCGAGCAGTGAAGTCGAGCGGTTGTAGTCGGAGCGGGTCGTAGTGTCGCCGCGGTGAGCCGGTACCGAGCCCCGGGGCGCGTGAACCTGATGGGCGACCATACCGACTACAACGACGGCTTTGTGCTGCCGATGGCGATCGACCGGGACTGCGTCGTCGAGGCCTCGCCTGCGTCCGACGGGATGGTGCGGGCCAGGTCACGCGAGCTCCCGGGCCAGGTTGCGGTGGCCGCCGACGGCCGCGACGAGCCTCGCAGCGTCGAGCCGGGTTGGGGCCGCTTCGTCGCCGGCGCGGTCCGGGTCCTCGCCGCCCGGGGTGCGGCGATCGAGGGCGCCGAACTGGAGATCTCGTCCTCGGTGCCGGTCGGGTCGGGTCTCTCGTCGAGCTCGGCGCTGTCGGTGGCGCTGACCCTCTCGCTCGCCGACCTCGGCGGGCTGTCGCTCGACACGATCGAGGCCGCGCGGCTCGCGCTCGCGGCGGAGGTAGAGGCCACGGGCGTGCCCGGTGGCCTGATGGACCAGCTCGCGGCGCTGTTCGGGCAAGCCGGGCATGCGCTGCTCATCGACTGCCGCGTGCCGACGATCCAACCGGTGCCGATCGCTCGCGACCTCGCAGTGATCGTCGTGCACTGCGGGTTGCCACGAACGCTGGCGGACAGCCCGTACGCGACCCGGCGCGCCGAGTGCGAGGAGATCGCGGCGCGGCTGGGGATCGCCGCACTTCGGGACGCGACCCTCGACCAGGTCGCCGACCTCCCGCGCGCTCGTCATGTCGTCACCGAGAACGCGCGCGTGCTCGATACCGCCGACGCACTACGCGCCGGAGACCTCGACGCGTTGGGCCTCCTCCTGCTCGCAAGCCACGCGAGCCTTCGCGACGACTACGAGGTGTCGACACCCGAGCTCGACGTCCTGGTCGAGCTCCTGGTGCAGAGCGGCGCGGCGGGCGCGCGGCTCACCGGCGCAGGGTTCGGCGGTTGCGTCGTCGCGCTCGCGCCTCGCCGCGAGGGTGCCGACGTACTGGCGCGCGCGATGGATCGCTATCGCACGGAGACCGGGCTGGAACCCACGGGGTTCGTGGCACGAGCCGTCGACGGCGCGCTACATCCGTTCGAGTAGCTGCGCCTTCTTCTGTTCGTACTCGGCGGCACTGATGTGACCCTGGTCGCGGAGGCGGGCGAGTTGCTCGATCTGCTCGGGCACCGAGGCCGCCGGGGTCGGTGCAGGGGCAACCACCTGGCTCGGTTGCATCTGCGGCATGTTGCGCGTCTCCATCTGGCGATAGATCTCGTGCTGCACGCCGTCGGGGTGGCGGATGAAGTCGAAGTGGGACTGCCCGTCCTTGCCGGCCGATTCGATGTCGAGATCGCCGGCTCCGATGATGCGGTCGATGATGCGCTGGTGGAAGTTGATGTTGTTGACTCGCTCGAGCGGGATCTCCACGCCCCTCTTCGAGAGCACGCCCGTGCGGTAGATCACGCGCCGGCTCGTGACCACGAAGTACGTCATCGTCCACTGGAAGTACTTGAGGACGAGCCAACCCGCCCACGCGATCACGATGATCCCGACGAGCCAACCCAGGTACTTGCTGACGTCGTCGTTGTCGATGTTCAGCACGAGGACCAGCACGATGAACAGCGGGATGCCGGTGAGGATGTTCCGGGAGAAGTACCACCAGTGCGGCCGGAGGTCGAGCGCGAGCGTCTCACCGTCCTGGATGAGGTTCTTGGGGTACGCCATGGCCAAAGCGTACGGCAACCCGAACCGGGGAACGCGCAGCCCCACCCTTCCGCCTACGCCCAGCCGAGCTCCTTCAGGCGCGCGTCGGTCATCCCGAAGTAGTGGCCGACCTCGTGCAGCACGGTCGTCCGCACGCTGCGCGCGAGCTGGTCGGCGTCGTCGGCAAGCCGGCAGATCGGGCCGCTGAACACGGTGATGCGGTCGGGCGCGACGCCGGCGTACGACAGCGGGCCACGCGAGGTGAGCGGCACGCCTTCGTAGAGGCCGAGCAGCATGCCGTGCCGGCCACCGAGCTGTTCGGGAGTGGGCCACTCCTCGACCACCACCACCACGTTGTCCATCGCCTCACCGAGCTCGGAAGGAATCGAATCGAGCGCGTCGGCGACCATCTGCTCGAACTGCTCACGCGAAACGGGTAGGCCCATCGCAGGCATTTTGCCTCTTGATTTCATCAGCCCGCGTCCGTACGATGCGAGAGCCGGTGTGAGCCGGTGCGGCATCCGGGTCGAGCGGGACCACCCCCGAGCGGCACGGGAGCCGGAGGCCACGCAGTCGAAGCCGGAATCTCGGGGCAACCCGGGAAGAAGGACCTGCTGGCGGCGTCCCCGGACGTCGGTGGCGGTCGGCTCGTGGCCGACAGGCCGCAAGGCCGAAAGGAATGGCCCCGAGAAGATCCGAGCTGCGACGCAGCGGAGACTACTCGGGGCCTTCCTCTATTTTCCCTGGCCTCGTTACCACGTTTGGTGTCATACCCCGGCGGTACCGTGCACGCGGTGGACGACCTGCTGCGCGGTCTCGACACGACGCAACGCGACGCGGTCACCAGCCGCACCGCACCGCTCGCGATTCTCGCGGGAGCGGGCTCGGGTAAGACGCGGGTGCTCACGCGTCGTATCGCGTGGCAGGCGCGCGAGGAGCTGGTCGACCCGCGTCACGTGCTCGCGCTCACGTTCACGCGCAAGGCGGCCGGCGAACTGCGCGCGCGCCTCGGGCGGCTCGGCGTCGAGCAGGCCGTTACCGCGGGCACGTTCCACGCGGTCGCGCTCGCGCAGCTCCGGCGTCGAGCGGCCGACGAACAACGCACGATGCCTGCGCTGCTCGAGCGCAAGGTCCGTTTGCTCGTTCCGCTGCTGCCAGTTCGCGGGCGCGAGGCGGGGCTGCTCGCCGCCGAGCTCGCGTCCGAGATCGAGTGGGCCAAGTCGAGGCTCGTGCGCCCCGACGGCTACGAGAAGGCTGTCGCCGTCGCGGCACGCACACCGCCGCGCCCTGCGGCTGAGGTCGCCGCGTTGTACCGAGAGTACGAGCGGCAGAAGCGACGCCGCGGGCTCGTCGACTTCGACGACCTCATCTGGGGATGCGCCGACGCGCTCGAACGCGACGAGAACTTCGCCGCCGCGCAGCGTTGGCGGTTCCGTCATCTCTTCGTCGACGAGTTCCAGGATGCGAGCCCGGCCCAGTTCCGGCTCCTCCTCGCGTGGCTCGGTGAACGCTCCGATCTCTGCGTCGTCGGCGACGGCGACCAGGCCATCTACGGGTTCGCCGGCGCCGATCCCTCGTTCCTCGTGCGCTTCGTCGCCCACTTCCCACCCGAGCGGTTCCCCGATGCCGGCGTCGTGCGCCTCGGGAGCAACTACCGATCCACTCCGCAGATCGTCGGTGCCGCCTCCGCGGTCTTCGGGTCTCGGCGCCGGCGTGGCACGATCCGCGCCGCGCGCCCCGACGGCCCGGCGCCCACGGTCACTGCCTACGACACCGACGACCACGAAGCGCGCGGCGTGGCGCGTGCTCTCCGCGCCGCGCACGGATCGGAGGTGCGGTGGTCGCGCCTCGCGGTCCTCTATCGCGTCAACGCGCAGTCAGCGTTGTTCGAGGAGGCGTTGAGCCGCGCCGGTGTTCCGTTCCGCGTGCGCGGGAGCGCGCGCTTCCTCGAGCGGCCCGAGGTGAAGGTCGCCCTCGACGCGTTGCGGCAATCGGCCCGAACTGCACCGGGCCGCACCTTCGCCGAGCACCTCACCGCCCTCACCCACGACGAGAACGAGATGTCCGAGGAACGCCAGGAGCACCTCGACGCACTGGTGCGCCTCGGCCTCGAGTACCTCGACACCGAGGGCGGTCCCGGCTCGGCACCAGGCCGCCACGCGGGCTCGGTCGACGGCTTCCTCGCGTTTCTCCAGACCGCGCTGCGGGGCGACGACGGTGAGAGTGCCGGCGACGACGCCGTGGAGCTGCTCACATTCCATCGAGCGAAGGGCCTCGAGTTCGACACGGTCTTCGTCACGGGTCTCGAGCGTGGGCTGGTGCCGATCTCCCACGCGAAAACCTCCGAGGCGCTCGACGAGGAGCAGCGCCTCCTCTACGTCGCGCTCAGCCGAGCCGAACGCGCGCTCCACCTGAGCTGGTCACGGCAGCGCACCATCGGGGTCCGCGTCGCCAACCGGAACCCGAGCCCGTGGCTGGCGCGAGTAGAACGGGCGATCGGCGGCACCGACTCTGCCGACAGCAGCGAAGCCGTCGACCCCCGCCACGTGATCGCGGATGCGCGTGCACGGGTCGGCAACGGCAAGGGCTCGAAACGCGAGGTGCCGGAGGCCGACGCGCCGCTCTATGCCGCACTGGTCGAGTGGCGCGGCAAACTCTCGCGTGCATCCGGCGCTCCCGCGTACGTCGTGTTCAACAACGCGACACTCGCAGCCATCGCAACTGCGCGCCCGCGTAGCCGGAGCGCCCTGCTCGCCCTCCCGGGTGTCGGGCCGGTGAAGGTCGAACGGTACGGCGACGCCGTGCTCGCGCTCGTCGGCGAACACGCGGGCGTTCTGTAATGGTGATCCTCGAGGAGTCGCCCCCTCCCATCGACCTCGACGCACTGGAGCGCCGCGTCGATCCGCACGCCTACGCCGATCTCACCGAGCTCGAAGGCAGCGCGCTCGCCAAGCTTCGCCGACGGCTCACCGAGCCGTAGTCGGGAGCCCTCGATACAGGGACCCTTCATTCGAGTGCTCAGAGCGCCGCTACCGCCTCACGCGGTCCAGTTCCCACGCGAGTGGCCACGAATTCGGCACACAACCCTGCATGTCGATCGACTGCTGCTGCATCATGGGCGCGACCTCACCGGGACCGGGGCACGGGGAGTGCCCGAGCCCGAGCCAATGCCCGGTCTCGTGGTTCAGCACCATCTGGCGATACGCGCCGAGTGCTCCCGGCCAGTTCGGTGAACCTTGGGACCAGCGGTCGTCGTTGAGCACGACGTAACGCCCCGACTGGCAGCTGTACATCGTGTCGCAGACGCCCGGGCTGTACGAGGGCACCGTGTTCGCGTTCGCGAGCACGATCGTGAAGCTGCCCCCGCTGTCGACGCGCTGGAACTCGATCCCGGCGCCGGTCCATCCCCGCGGGTCGCCATACGTCTGCGCCGCGATGCTCGCGAGCTCGTTGACGTCGGAGACCACGGGCCCGTCGGTCTCGATCGAGTAGGTGACGACCCGGACCGACGGCGTGGGATCGGGCGCGGGCTGCTCCGGTTGGGGTGCGGGATCGGATGTCGGCGCCGGTGCCGGTGCCGGCGCGCTCGTCGTTTCGGGTGGCGGCGGAATCGTCGTCGTGGTGGTAGTGCTGGTCGTGCTCGTGCTCGTCGCGATCGTGGTGGTAAGGCCGATGCGCGGCGCTTGCGCGTGGACGCTGGTGGTCGCTTCAGTGTCGAGCACGAGGAATTCGACGGCGACCGCGCCGACGACCAGCGCAGCGGGCACCGTGATCTTGGCCCACGCCGGCAGCGCCCTGATGCGCTCGCCCGTCGTCATCGCGCCCGCATGCTAGTGGCGTGTCCTTCAATTGACGCGCGCTTGTTCGAGGGCAACGCGGCC
>JBBDHW010000002.1 GCA_040880805.1 Acidimicrobiia bacterium
TGATCATTCGCTCGCTCTCTGCGAGGCGGGATACCCGCCTCGCGGCTGTTCGCTCGCTGGCGTTCCTCCGCTCGCTCCGCTCGCTACGTCGCCGCGAGCGCCGGACCTGCTTACCTCATTGTTGAGCCGCCGTCGACGCTGAGCACCTGGCCGTTGACCCACTCGGCGTCGTCGGACATCAGGAACGCGACGGCCGCGGCGATGTCCGTGGGCTCACCCAACCGCGTGTGCGGCACCCGTGCGAGCACGTGGTTGGCCATCGTCCCCGCCAGCACGGCGGGGGTGAGGATCAGACCCGGCGCGACCGCGTTCGCCCGGATGCCTTCCTTCCCCCATCGCGAGGCGACGTGCCGAGTGAGCGCGGTCAGGCCGCTCTTCGCGATCGCGTACGAGGGCCGTTGCGGTTCGCCGATGAAGGCCGCCGCGGACGCGGTGTAGACGATCGCGCCGCCTCCGCGCGCGACGAGCCGGGGGAGCGCGTGCCGCGTGCACAACACGTGACCGCGGAGGTTGACCGCGAGCGTGCGGTCGAAGATGTCGAGCGACACCGTCTCGACGTCGGTGTCATGGCCGATCGTGTCAGGGTCGAGTGCGGCCGCGTTGCAATGCAGCAGGTCGAGGCCGCCATATTCGTCGACGGCCGCAGCGATCAGCCGGGCGACCGACTCCTCGTCGGTGATGTCGAACGCGACGTCGACGGCGCGACCACCGGCTTCGGTGATCTGCGCCGCGACCGCGCGCGCCGCGTCCGCGTTCACGTCGCCGACGACAACCGCAACTCCCTCTTCGGCGAGTCGGACGGACGACGCGGTACCGATCCCGCCCGCGCCACCGGCGACCACTGCAACTTTGTCCGTGAGCCCACGCATCGCGGCAACGTAGTACCGCCTCTCTTTGGTCGCTCGCTGCGTCAAGCGGGCGGGGGTATCCCCCGCCCGTAGCGAGCGACCAAGGATTTTGGGACTGGTAGGCTGGACTCCAGATGTCAAACCTGTGGCCACGGGTGGAGCCCCTCTTGGCCAGGGTCGAGAAGCCCGCTCGCTACATCGGGATGGAGCGGGGGAGCGTCCAGCCGGAACATCGGCAGCACCTCATTGCCTGGCTCCTCGTCTATCCCGACACCTACGAAATCGGCCTACCCAACCAGGGGCTCCAGATCCTCTACGAGATCCTGAACGAACGCGACGACGCGGTTGCCGAACGCGCCTACGCACCCTGGATCGACATGACCGAGGAGATGCGAAAGGCGTCTGTGCCGCTCTTCTCGGTCGACACCCATCACGACGCCGGCGCGTTCGACGTCGTGGCGTTCGGGCTCGCGGCCGAGCTCGTGTACACGAACGTGCTCGAGTGCCTCGACCTCGCGGGGATTCCGGTTCGTGCCGAGGAACGCCGCCCGCAGCATCCGATCGTCGTCGCCGGAGGGCACTGCGCGTTCAACCCCGAGCCGATGGCCGACTTCGTCGACGCGTTCGTGATCGGCGACGGCGAGGAGGCCGTCGGCGAGATCAGCGAGATCGTCGGGGAGTGGAAGCGCTCCGGTCGCACCACTCGGGAGGGCGTGCTGCGCGAGCTCGCGACGATCCCCGGCGTGTACGTCCCCGCGATGTACGAGGTCGACTACGACGGCGAGTTCATTCGTTCGATCCGTCCCCGCTTCCCCGACGTGGCCGAGCGCGTCGAAAAGCGCACCGTCGCCGATCTCGCCGAGTGGCCGTATCCGAAGCAGCAGCTCGTTCCGTTGATCGAGGTGGTGCACGACCGGCTGAACGTCGAAGTGTTCCGCGGATGCACGCGCGGCTGCCGCTTCTGTCAGGCAGGGATGATCACACGTCCCGTGCGCGAGCGGCCGGCGGAGCAGGTTCGAACGATGGTGCGCGACGGCCTTCGCCGCACTGGTTACGACGAAGTCGCGCTCACGTCGCTGTCCACCGCCGACTTCTCGGGCATCGACGGGTTGGTCGCGGGGCTCGTGAACGAGCAGGAGGGCTGTGGCAACGTCAGCCTCTCGCTGCCGTCGCTGCGGGTCGACGCGTTCACGGTTGGGATCGCGAGCGAGATCCAGAAGATTCGACGCACCGGGCTCACGTTCGCGCCCGAAGGCGGAACGTGGCGGATCCGGCAGGTGATCAACAAGCTCATCACCGACGACGATCTCTACGCCGCGGTCGACGGCGCGTTCTCTCAGGGCTGGCAGCGAGTGAAGCTCTACTTCCTCACCGGCGTCCCCACCGAGGCCGACGCCGACACCCTCGGCATCGCGGAACTCGCGCGTGAGGTCGTCGCCATCGGCCGGAAGTACACCAAGAAAGCCAGTTGCACGGCGTCGGTCGGTGGGTTCGTGCCCAAGCCGCACACGCCCTTCCAGTGGTTCGGCCAGAACTCCGTTGCGGAGTTGCAGCGGAAGGTGAATCTGCTGCGCGACTCGCTCAGACGGTCGGGTGCGCAGATCCGGTGGCACGACCCCGCAGCCACGTTTGCCGAGGGCATCGCGAGCCGGGGTGACCGGCGGATCGGACGCGTGATCGAACGCGTGTGGCGGCACGGAGGCACGTTCCAGGAGTGGAGCGAACGCTTCGACCTGGCGCGCTGGCTCGACGCGATGGCCGCCGAGGGCCTCGATCCCGACTGGTACGTCACGAGACACCGCACCCGCGACGAGATCCTGCCGTGGGACCACATCGCGGCCGGCCTGCACCGCGACTTCCTGTGGGACGACTGGCAGGCGGCCCTGCACGAGCACGGGCTCCCCGACTGCCGGTGGACGCCGTGCTACGACTGCGGGGTGTGCACCGGATACGCCCTCGAGCACGTGGTGGCCTCCGGCGTGCCACCGGCCGGGGGCAGCCAGGGCACCGGCCAGGGCCTCTCGTTCGGTGCGGGCACGGTTGCCATGCCCGTGCCCGTGACGATCGGGGGCCCCAGATGAAGGGCACCGCCCAATGAAGGGCTCGGAAGGCTTCCCGGTGCGGCTGCGCTTCACGAAGCGTGGGAAGGTGCGGTTCGTGTCGCACCGCGATGTCGCCCGCGCCTTCGAGCGGGCGTTCCGCATCGAGCAGCTTCCGCTCGCGTTCACCCTCGGCTTCGCGCCGCGCCCCAAGGTGAGCTTCGGTCTCGCGCTCTCGGTCGGTCACGAGAGCGACGCCGAGTACCTCGACTTCGAGTTGCGCGAGGTGATCGACGCCGAGGGTTTGCCGGGCCCGATTTCCGACGCACTGCCCGAGGGCATAGAGGTCACCGGTGCGGCCGGGCTCGTCGACCGCGCCCCCGCCCTCCAGGAGTCGGTGACCCTCGTCGAGTACCGGCTCACCGCGTGCGATGCCGACGACCGGATCGTCGGTACCGATCGGCTGCAACTGGCTGTCGGCCGTGCGCTTGCGAGCCCCGCGCTTCCGGTCACGCGTACCCGCAAGGGCCGCGAGAGCACCGACGACATCAAACCTGCCATTCGCACCATTGAGCTCAGCTGCGACGAAGAGGGTCTCCCCGCACTCGAGCTCACGCTGTCAACGCAATCCCGCGGCGCCCGTCCCCGTGAGGTGCTCGACGCCCTCTCCGGAGACGGCATCGTCCTCACCGAGCGCCGCGTGCTCCGAACTGCACAATGGATCGAGCGCGACGGCGCGCGGTTGGAACCGCTGGAAGCCGACGTGCTCGCGCGCGCCCAGGAGGCGCGCGCATCATGAGAGAAGGAATCGATGTCCGACGACACCATCCCGGAGGCCGAAGAGGCTTCCAGCCCCGTGGACACGCCGAGCGCGTCCTCAGCCGATGGCGTGCCCGGTGAGCGCACCAACAGCCCCGACGGCGACCAGCCGCCTCGCCCACGTCGTCGGCGCGGCTCGCGCGGCGGACGCAACCGTCGCAAGAAGCCTGCGT
Source organism: Acidimicrobiia bacterium (assembly GCA_040880805.1). Taxonomy (NCBI): domain Bacteria; kingdom Bacillati; phylum Actinomycetota; class Acidimicrobiia; species Acidimicrobiia bacterium. The sequence continues at coordinate 3,880 of JBBDHW010000002.1, forward strand.
CCGTAACTGCCGGCTCCGACGAGGCCGCGCGTCCCGCCGGGTTCGTTCCGCACGACTACACCGACGCAGCGGCCGATCGTGGCCTCACCACCGAAGACGTCGCCGACGTCGCGCGGGAGGAGGCCGGGCTCCCGGCACCGCCCCTCGTACCCCAAATTGGTGAGAGCAGGATCGGCGAGAGCCGGCCCGCGCCCGGCGAGGCGCGGCCGAGGATCGGCGACACCCGGCCGGCTCCGGCCCCGGCGGCCGTCGCCGGCCCAGGGAAGAAGCGTCGCCGCCGCGGGGGCGGCCGCGGCCGCGGACGCGGGACCGGAACCGGCGACGGGAACGGCGACGGGAACGGCGGCGGGAACGGGAACGTCCCCAAGGCCACCGGAGGCGCGGCCCCCGTCGATGACGTCATCCGCGCCGATCTCGGCATGGGGGAGCCGCCCGCGCTCGATCTCGACGACGACGTCCTCGAGCGCCGCCGCGGCCGCACCCGCAAGGGGCGCCCGGCGGGCCGCTACCTCATGTGCGTGCACGTGCTCGAAGGCGGACACACCCACATCGCGGTCCTGGAGGGCCGGAACCTCGTCGAGCACACCCTCGCGACACCTACGGGCAACGAGTCGATCGACGGCAACATCTACCTCGGCCGCGTACAGAACGTGCTCCCCGGTATGGAAGCCGCCTTCGTCGATATCAGCACACCGAAAAACGGCGTGCTGTACCGCGGCGACGTCGCGTTCGACGCCAGCGACGTGGACGGTGGCGGCAGGCCGAAGATCGAGCGCATGCTCAAGAACGGGCAGTCGGTCGTCGTGCAGGTCACGAAGAACCCGATCGCGCACAAGGGCGCGCGTCTCACGCAAGAGGTGAGCCTCGCCGGTCGGTTCCTCGTGATGGTGCCGGGTGAGCCCGAGACCTACGGGATCTCGAAGCGCCTGCCCGACGACGAGCGCAAGCGACTCCGCCGAATCCTCGATGCGCTGCGTCCTGCCGACGCGGGGCTGATCGTGCGCACCGCGGCCGAGGGTGCGACCCGCGAGGAGCTCGAGCGCGACGTGCAGCGGTTGCGCAACCAGTGGGAGCAGATCTCGGCGCTCGCGGCGAAGTCGAAGGCGGCGAAGCTGCTCTACCAGGAGCCCGATCTCGTGCTCCGCTTGATCCGGGAAGAGTTCACGAAGGAGTACCGAGGGATCGTCATCGACGACCGGGCCCTCTACGAGGAGACGCGCTCGTACGTCGAGGCCATCGCACCCGAGCTCGCCGATCGCGTGGAGTTCTACGACGTCGAGGAGGAGGGACTCCCGATCTTCGAGCGGTCCCACATCTCCGAGCAGCTCATGAAGGCGCTCGACCGGAAGGTGTGGCTGCCGTCGGGTGGTTCGCTCGTGATCGAGCGCACCGAAGCGCTCACCGTGATCGACGTGAACACGGGCAAGAACGTCGGCCGCACGAACCTCGAGGAGACCGTGTTCCGCAACAACCTCGAGGCGGCCGAGGAGGTCGCCCGCCAGCTCCGGCTGCGCGACATCGGCGGGATCATCGTGATCGACTTCATCGACATGGAGATCAGGAACAACCGCGACGAGGTGATGCGCGTGTTCCGTGACGCTCTCGGGCGCGACAAGACCCGCACTCAGGCCTTCGACATGTCGGAGCTCGGCCTCGTCGAGATGACGCGGAAGCGGATCTCGGAGGGGCTCGTCGAGTCGTTCAGCGAGACCTGCCCCACCTGCCACGGCCGGGGCTTCTTGCTCGACGAGTCGCTGCTCCGATCGATGGACTAGAGTTCGGGCCTTCCTGGCACGTTCTGAGGGGTTTCCCGCGCCATGTACGCAGTGATCAAGACCGGCGGCAAGCAGTACCGGGTCGAGAAGGGCGAGCGGCTGGAGGTCGAGCTCGTGGGTGCCGACGACGGTGCCCAGCTCGAGCTCACGCCCGTCCTGCTCGTCGACGGCGACAAGGTCCTGGCCACACGCCACGAGTTGGCGAACGCCGTCGTGAAGGCCAAGGTCGTCGGCGCGACGCGCGGCCCGAAGATCGACGGGTTCATCTACAAGCCCAAGAGCAACAACCGCCGGCGCTACGGCCACCGCCAGGATCTGTCGGTGCTCGAGATCACCGCGATCAACAAGGGCCGGGCACGGTCACGGTCAACGCCGGCCGCGGCCGCGGCCGATGACGCTCCCGAGCCCGGTGAGGAGGACTGATGTCGAAGAAGAAGGGCGCGGCATCGTCACGAAACGGCCGCGACTCCAACGCGCAACGCCTCGGTGTGAAGGTCTACAGCGGAACGTCGGTGCATGCGGGCACGATCATCGTGCGTCAGCGCGGCACGAGGTTCCATCCCGGTGAGAACGTGGGCAAGGGCTGCGACGACACGCTGTTCGCCAAGTCGCACGGTGTCGTGAAGTTCGGCTACCGCAAAGGCCGCAAACTCGTCGACATCATTCCGTCGAGTTAGGCGACTTCCGGGCCGACCCCGGCGGCGATCGGGGCGAGCTGGTCCAGGTCGAAGCCGTAGACGCGAGCGGCGTTGCCGCCCAGGACCTTGTCGACGTCGGCGCGCGGCATCCCTACGATGCCATCGGCGATTCGGTCCTTGCTGTGCGGCCACGTTCCTTCGAAGTGCGGGTAGTCGGAACCCCACATGAGGTTGTCGATCCCGACCTGGTCGTGCACGCGGCGGTCGCCGAGCCCCCCGTTCACAAAGCATTGCCGGTGCCAGTACTCGATCGGCTTCAGCGGTAGGTCGTCACGCAAGTAGGTGAAGTGATCCATGCCGTGGATCATGTCCATCGTGTCGAGCACGTCGGGCACCCACGTCGCACCCTGTTCGACCAGGGCGAACTTCAGTGTCGGGTGACGTTCGAAGACCCCGGCCCAGAGCAGGTACCAGAGCGGCCGGTGCGCGAACCACAGCACTTCGGTCATGAAGATGCCCATCGCGCCCGGTAGGTCGAAGTCGTACACCGGGCTGTCGCCCGAATGGACGTTGACGGGCTGCTCGAGCTCCGCGCACGTCTGCCAGATCGGCTCGTAACGCGGATGGTTGTACGGCGGCAGCTCACCGGTGCTCGCCGGCAGCAAGATTCCGCCGCGCAGTCCTGCGTCTTTCGCCCAGCGGATCTCCTCGACTGCGCGGTCGATGTTGTCGAGGTCGACGAGCGCCACGCCCGCGTGGCGGGCCGGGTCGTGGGAGCACAGGTCGGCGAGCCAGCGGTTGTAGGCGTGCAGGCCGGCGGCACGCAGCCCGGCGCGCTGGCTCTCCGCGAACGGGGGGCTGTCGTTGACCTTCTGCAGCCCGCCGGGGAAGAGCACGTCGCCGACGCAGCCGTCGGCCTCGAGTTCCTTCAGCCGAAGCGTCGGGTCCCACGAGCCGGTCGACGCGTTTCCGATCACGGTGCTCTCGACCGCGTGGCCTCGCTCCTCCTTGGCCTGGCTCTGCACCTCTTGCGTGAACAGACGGTCGGCGAGGTCGGGCAAGTCGTCGGCGGCTGCAGCCTCGGCGTCGGCCGCGAGCGCGGTCTCGAACGGCTGCCGGTACTCGGGGTCGAGGTACGGCAGGTACTCGGCCTGCGGGGCACCGGTGTGGGTGTCGGCGGAGATCACGAGGAGACGAGCCACTTGCCTGTCCTTTTTGGGCGAGTAACGCATGTGTCGATGATAACAGCACTCGACTGTCGTGACCTCGGCCAGCCTTTGGCCAGTGGAGTCGCCGTTGGATGGCACAATGCAGCGCGTGAGCATTCCCGAGACCGCGCAGGACTGGCGCGAGACGGTGGCGGCCAGGTCCGCCGAGCCCATCGGTCGTCGAGCCGGCGAGCGCGCCGTCGCGCAAGCGGAGCGGATCGTGGAGGCGGCGTGGGTCGTCTGGGACGAGGCGCCCACCGGCGAGTTCACCCTCGAGCAGGTTGCGGCGCGAGCGCGGGTGTCGCTGCGGACGATCTACCGGTACTTCCCGAGCAAGGACGAGCTGCTGCTCGCGGTGTTCGCCGATCGCGTGCAAGCGGGCGCGGCGTGGCTGCGGGACCACGTGGGTCCGGAATCCGACCCGAAGAAGCGGCTCGAGCTGATGGTCACCGGCCTCTTTCGCGCGTCTATCGATCGCGGCGGGGTGTCCTTCATGGCCGCGATGAGCGGCGAAGTCGACAGGCTGGGCGCGAGTACACCGGTCGCGGTCTCCGCCGCGCTCGAGCCCCTCGTCGCGTTGTTTGCCGCGGAGCTCGACGCCGCAGTCGCTGCCGGTGTCGTAGAGCCCGTCGACCCGCGCGACGCGCCGCTGCTGCTCCAACTCGTGATGGCAGGCGTCGGTCAACACCTGCGCGCCGGCGGCTCGGCCGACAGAGACGCGGAACATCTCTGGCGCTTCTGCGCGCGCGCTGTCGGTTTACGAGAGCGCAACTGATCCGCTGCCGTTTGCCTTCGCAATGAACCCTTCGGGACTGGGCGTGCCCGACTGGCCAGGTCCGCCATGGCTCGGGCAATCGTTGCAGTCACCGGCGTACTTGGGTAGAGGCGTCGGGCTGGTGTCGAACTGCATCACGGACGCCGACTTGTCGAACCACTGCAAGCGCTTCGTCGGCCAGGTGCCGGCGTGGTAGCGCCGGGCGTTGTTGAGGAACCACTCGACGCCCTTGCCCTCGTTCCCGAGGACCTGCGTGGGACCCGTCGTCTCCGTGTCCCACCAGACCGGCGCGTAGTCGAGGCCGAGCAGCATGTACTCGTCGTAGGGCAATCCGGGCGTCTTGCCGAAGCCCTCGAGGAAGCTGACGGGATCGTTCGACGCCGCGCCGCCACTCGCCGGTGTGGAGAACAGGCCCTGCCGGAACGTCTTCGGCGTGAGGTTCGGCCCGGCCGCGTGGGTCCCTCGTAGCAACCAGAGAAGTTGGGACGAGGCGATGGTGTTCTCGGTGCCGCGCTTCTCGCCCCAGTACCAGTTGAGCTGGTCGGCGAGCGTGGCGTTGGTCTTCTGCCCTGGTGGAGGAGTCGGTTCGGGCAGGGTGTACGGGAAGAAGTTCGTGATCCCGAACGCATGCGCGAACTGCTGCGTGTCGTACGAGCGCGCCAGCAGCGCGAAGTCTTGGTACACCATGCCGGTCATGAACCACTCGGGAAACCATTCCTGTTTCGTCGCGTTGTCCAACACCGCTCTTGTCATGGCGACATCCGTGAACAAGATCACGTTGTTCACGCCGGCCTGCTTCATCTTGGTGACGATCACCGGTGCCGCTTCCTGCGCCACGGCGTCGTCGCCGACCGTGCTACCCGGGCCCTGGTAGGGGTAGGCCCCGGTGAGCTTTCCGCCGTACCGTCTGAGCTGACCCCTGAACCCGGCGATGTCGATGGCGTTCTCGAGATAGACCGCGGCGAACGTGCGCGTCTGCCTGCCGAGATCTTCGCTGCCCGCGAACTGCGCCTTCTTGTTCACGAGCTGCTTGCCGATCACCTCGCCCGCATTGATCGCGGTGGCCTGGGCGTCGGTCTGTCCCCACCGGTACGGAGCCTGCGCGAGCGCCTTCGCGGTGGTGGTCGACGGGCCGAACACCAGGATCTTCGCCTTAGCCAGCTCCGCGTCGAGGACGTCGCCACCTCCGATGACGGCGAACGGCTTCTCCGCCTTGATCGTGACCGCGTCGGCGCGCTGGGCGGCCTCGTCGTCGCCGGTCGACGCAACGAACTTCACTTCGATGTCGCGGCCCCATGTCTCGTACCACCTCATGCGTGCGAGCAGCAGGTCGTGGAACGCGTCGGCGTCGGTTCCCTTCGAGTTGTCAACGCGGTTCTTCGGACCGGCACTCGAGTTGGCTGCCTGGCGCGGATCGGGGGTGACGAACACCACCTTGATCCTGTCGGCCGTGACTCCCTGCGATGTCGCGCCGCCGTTAGCGGCGCCCTCGGGCCACGGCTTCACGCAGACCGGTCCCTCGGATCCCCCGCCCACGGTGGTGGTGTCGAATCGTCCGAAGGGCCCGAACGCCTCCCCCGTGTTGCACTTCGGGTTGTCGAGCGCGGCTGCGGTGCCGATCCCCGAACCGGGCGTGGGCTTCCCGACGCCCGGCGGGCGCTCGACGCCGGCCCGGGCGTGGCCTCCGAGCGTCGCGCCCGCCGCCAGGGTAACGACCGCGAGTGTCACGAGGCGCACGGCAGTTCCTCGACGGTGCTGCATCGCGTCTCCCTCCGGTCGGCGCTCGGGTTCGAGGATAACGTCTCTGCACAATAGAACAACAGTCACGTGCCAGAAGCGGTTACTCCGTATCCTTGAGCTGTGCCGGGCAACTTTGTCGACGAGGTCCAGGTGAACGTGCGCGGCGGCGATGGCGGCGCGGGCGTGGTGTCGTTCCGCCGCGAGGCGCACACGCCGAAGGGCGGTCCCGATGGCGGCGACGGCGGCTCGGGTGGTGACGTCCACTTCGTCGCCGACCGCAACGTCGCGTCACTGCTCTCGTTCCGCGACCATCCACACCGGCGAGCGCCCTCGGGCAAGCACGGCACCGGCAAGCAGCGCCACGGCGCAACCGGCGACGACCTCGTCGTGACGGTCCCCGAAGGCACCATCGTGCGGGCGCGCGACGGCGAGCTGCTCGCCGACCTCGTGCACCACGGCGACCGCTTCCTTGCCGCGCACGGCGGCCGCGGGGGGCGTGGCAACGCGCGCTTCTTGTCGAACGCGCGCCGCGCGCCGGGCTTCGCCGAGCAGGGGGAGTATGGCGAGGAGCGCTGGCTGCGGCTCGAGGTGAAGCTGGTCGCCGACGCCGCTCTCGTCGGGTTCCCCAACGCAGGGAAGTCCACCCTGATCTCGGCGGTGAGCGCGGCGAAGCCGAAGATCGCCGACTACCCGTTCACCACGCTCGAGCCGCACCTCGGTGTCGTGCGGTTCCAAGATCACGAGTTCGTGCTCGCCGACCTCCCGGGCCTCATCGAAGGTGCGGCTGCCGGCAAGGGGCTTGGCCACACGTTCCTCCGCCACGTCGAGCGCGCTCGCGTGCTCGTGCTGCTCCTCGACCTTGCGAGCGTGGACGGGCGCTTACCGGAGGACCAGGAGCGCGTCCTGCTCGACGAGCTCGAGCAGTATCGCCCAGAGCTGCTCGAGCGTCCCCGTCTCGTCGTCGGGAGCAAAGCCGACATCGCGACGTCGGAGCTGCACGACCCTGACTCGTTCACCGTGTCGGCCGTCACCCGGAGCGGACTCGACGCGTTTCTCGGACGCCTCGGCTCGCTCGTCGACGAGGCGCGCGCCGCGGAACCGGAACCCGAGACCGAGCCGTTCGTGGTACTGCGACCGGCGGAGGAGGGATTCACGGTGGTTCGTGACGACGCCGGTGCGTGGCGCGTGTCGGGACGCAGCGCGGAGCGAGTGGTCGCGATGGCCGACCTCACGAACGAGGAAGCAATCGAGTACGTGCAGGTCCGCCTGCGCCGCATGGGCGTCGAGCGCGCGCTCGCCCGCGCGGGCGCACGTGAGGGTGATGTCGTACGCGTCGGGCCGGTGGAGCTCGAGTATCAGGAGGGCATCTCCTGATGTCGACCGCCGTCGTCAAGATCGGTACGTCGTCTATTACTTCGGCCGGCGGCGAGCTCGACGACGCCGCACTGCTGAAGCTCTGCCGCGAAGTCGCGACGGGCCGTGCCCGCGGCCACGAGGTCGTGCTCGTGTGCTCGGGAGCGATCGCGTCCGGGCTTCCGGCGCTCGGATTCCGGACGCGCCCGACCGATGTCGGCCTATTACAGGCAATCGCCGCCGTCGGACAACCGCGCCTGATGGAACGCATCGGCGCGATCTTCGGGCAGCACGATCTGCTCGCCGGTCAGGTGCTCCTCACTCCACACGACTTCGGTGTGCGGTCGCAGTATCTCCATGCCCGCGACACGCTGCGACGGCTACTCGACCTCGGTGTTGTCCCGGTGGTCAACGAGAACGACACGGTCGCCGACGACGAGATCCGCTACGGCGACAATGACCGGCTCGCCGCGCTCGTGTCCCACCTCGTGCAAGCCGACGTGCTCGTGTTGCTCACCGACACGCCCGGGCTCTTCACCGCCGATCCGCGTTTGGACGAGGGCGCGTCGCTGATCGAGGAGATCGTCGAGGTCGACTCCGCGTTGGAGGCGGTTGCCGGCGGCACCGGTACCGAGCGCGGCAGCGGCGGGATGGCGAGCAAGCTCGCCGCGGCGAAGATCGCCGCATGGTCCGGTGTGCGCGCGGTGATCGCGGGCGCCGACGTACCCGACGTGGTTGTCGACGCGATCGAAGGCCGCGCGGTCGGCACTGCAGTCCGTCCGAAGCCGGAGCGACTCCCGAGCCGCAAGTTGTGGATCGCGTTCGCGCGCGACGCGGCCGGGCGCATCGTCGTCGACGACGGCGCGCGCCGGGCGCTGTGCGCGGACAACCGGTCGCTCCTGCCCGCCGGCGTGCGCGAGGTTGAAGGCGCGTTCGATGCCGACGACGCGGTCGAGATCGTCGGCGCCGACGGCCGGCCGTTCGCGAAGGGACTCGTTCGCTACTCGGCGGCGTCGCTGCGGTCGGTCGCCGGCCGCCACACCGGCGAGCTGCAGGAGGGACTTCCGCACGAGGTCGTGCACCGTGACGACCTTGTCGTTCTGCCCTGATCTCCTGCACTATTGCTCGCTCGCAGCGAGCCGGGATACCCGGCTCGCTGACACTCGCTCGCCTCCGTCTCCGCCACGAGGAGGGGCTCATCCGCCACCGAGCGTGCGCCCCACTGCTCGCGAGAGGGAAACGCGCACGCGTGCTCTTGCGCGCGGCGGTGGCGTCCGTCACACTCACCCCCGTAACTCGTCGCCGACCGACGGGGGGAGAGTCCTCGGGCGAGGGCTTCGGCGGCCGGCGAGGAGCGGGAGAAGGCGAGACTGGGTCGCCTCCGGCCGCTGCGCCGTTCGGCAGCGCGGCTCGAGTTGGCGGCGCGGTCTCGCCCCTCCCGAAGGTCTCCAAGCTTCCCCTCCTCGCGCGTCTCCTTTGCGGAACGGCGCGAAATACGCCCCGATTACACTGCCTGCGATGTCCGTGCCCGCCGTCGTGTCGGAGTTGGGGCGGCGAGCGAAGACCGCGGCGACGCGTCTTGCTCGCGCGTCCACGGCCGAGAAGAACGCGGCCCTCGCCGCAGCGGCCGATCTGCTCATCGATCGCGCCGGCGAGATCCTCACCGCCAACGCCGCCGATCTCGATGACGCGGCCGCAGCCGGCATGGAGTCCGGACCGCTCGATCGTCTTCGCCTCACCGACGCGCGTCTGGCGGGGATGGCCGAGGGCCTTCGTGGCGTCGCGCTGCTCCCTGACCCGGTGGGCGAGGTGCTCGACGGCTGGCAGCGCCCGAACGGGCTGCAGATCGAACGGGTCCGCGTACCGCTGGGTGTGGTCGCGATCATTTTCGAGAACAGGCCGAACGTCACGAGTGATGCGGCCGGCATCTGTCTCAAGTCGGGCAACGCGGCGCTCTTGCGCGGCTCCGCGACCGCCTTGCGGTCGAACATCACGATCGTCGAGGTACTGCGCGACGCGGCCACCAAGGCCGGGCTCCCGGCCGACTGTGTCGTACTGGTCGACGACGTGCGCCACGAGACGGCCGTCGACTTGATGCAGCTCGACACGGTCGATTGTCTCATTCCGCGTGGAGGCCACGCGCTCATCCAGAGCGTTCGCGAGCACGCGACGGTCCCGGTGATCATCGACGGTGACGGCAACTGCCAGATCTATGTGGATGCGTCAGCCGATCTCGATCGCGCTCTCGACATCGTCGTGAACGCGAAGACGAGCCGCCCGAGTGTCTGCAATGCTGCCGAGTCACTGATCGTCCACGAGTCCGCGGCCGATGCGTTCTTGCCACGCGTGTGCGAGGTGCTCGCGGAACAGAACGTCGAGCTCGTAGGCGACGCGGGCGCGCGCCGCCGCTGGTCCGCCATGGGCGAAGCCACCGACGACGACTACGCGACCGAGTTCCTCGCGCTGAAGCTTGCCGTCGCGGTGGTGCCCTCGCTCGACGCGGCGATCGACCACGTGAATCGATTCGGCTCGGGGCACACGGAGGCGATCCTCACTCGCGACCTCGGCGCGGCGCGGCGGTTCACCAACGAGGTCGACGCGGGCACGGTGATGGTGAACGCGTCCACTCGCTTTGCCGACGGCGCCGAGTTCGGTTTCGGTGCCGAGATCGGGATCTCCACCCAGAAGCTGCATGCGCGCGGCCCGATGGCGCTCCGCGAGCTCACCACTTACAAGTACGTCGTTTGGGGCGACGGCCAGATCAGGAACTAGAAACACGCGAACGAGCGTGAGCGAGCCGGGTACCCCGGCTCGTAGCGAGAGAGCAGTAGAGCGGGAGAGATGGCAGAGCGTTTCGAGAGTGTCGATGACGTGATCACACGGCTGCGCGGGGCCGACTATCTGTGCGACGCGGGCATCGCCGGCGTGGTTTTCCTCGCCGACCGCCTCGAGAAGCCGGTGCTCGTCGAGGGGCCCGCCGGTGTCGGCAAGACCGAGCTGGCGAAGGCGATCGCAACCGTCACCCACGCGCGGCTCATCCGTCTCCAGTGCTACGAGGGGCTCGACGAGGCGAAGGCGCTCTACGAGTGGAACTACAAGAAGCAGCTCCTGCGGATCCAGGTCGATCGCGAGCACGAGACCGACTGGTCAGAGGTGGAGTCCGACATCTTCAGCGAGCCGTTCCTCCTCACGCGGCCGCTGCTCGAGGCAATCCGGTCGGAGGAGCCGGTCGTGCTCCTCATCGACGAGGTCGACCGGGTTGAGATCGAGACCGAGGCGCTCCTCCTCGAGGTGCTGTCCGACTTCCAGGTGTCGATCCCCGAGCTGGGCACGATCGTGGGCGCGCAAGAGCGGCCGATCGTGATCCTCACGTCGAACAACACGCGCGAGCTGTCGGAAGCCTTGAAGCGTCGCTGCCTCTATCTGCACATCGACTACCCGAGCCTCGAGCGCGAGAAGGACATCGTGCGCGTGCGCGTACCCGAAGTCGACGAGGCGCTCGCCGAACAGATCGCGCGCGTCGTACGGTCGATCCGATCGCTCGAGCTCAAGAAAGCGCCGTCGATCTCGGAGACGATCGACTGGGCGCGCACGCTGCTCTATCTCGGCAAGCCGCAGATCGATCCCGCAGTGATCGGCGAGACGCTGCACGTGCTGCTCAAGTACCAGTCCGACATCGCCAAGGCGCGCAAGGAGCTCGAGGTCCCCGAGCCCGAGGCAGCCGTCTGACGCCCATGCCGCCGACTGCTGCCCCCACGCTCCTCGACGTCCTCCAGGGATTCGTCCACGAGCTGCGCGCCGCCGGGCTCCCGGTCTCGATGACCGAGAACCTCGACGCGATGCGCGCGATCGAGCACGTGCACATCGACGACCGCGAGCTCTTCAAGGGCGTGCTCAGCACGACGCTGGTCAAGCACCATCGTCACCAGAAGGCCTTCGACACCGTCTTCGACGTCTACTTCTCGCTGTTCAGTCACGGCATCCCCGACGAGGACGGGGACGGCGCGGAGGGCGGCGGCGAGGAGATCGACATGTCGGGCGAGGGCCAGATGGGCGCGGGCGACGGCTCTGGTTCGCCGGTGTCGCGTGAGGAGCTCGCGGCGATGCTCCTCGCCGCGCTGATGAACATGGATCGCGACGAGCTGCGCCGGTTGGCCGCGATCGCCGTGCAGCAATTCGCGGGTATGGAACCCGGCCGCCCCGTCGGCGGCACCTACTACCTGTATCGCACGCTTCGTATGCTCGACCTCGACGACCTCGCGATGAAGCTCATGGGGTTGTCGCGCGACCAAGGAGAGGTCGGCGAGGGGCAACTTGCCGAGCGACTCGCCCGCGAGGAGGTCGACTCGCGCTTGAAGGAGCTGCGCGAGCTCGTCGAGGAGGAGATCCGCCGTTTGCTCGTCGCCGACCGTGGCGTGGAGGCGATGGCCCGCACACTGCGCAAGCCACTCCCTGAAGACATCGAATTCATGCACGCCTCACGCGACGAGATGCTGGCGTTGCAGCACGCGGTGTACCCGCTCACGCGCGCGTTGGCGGCGCGGCTCGCGCAGCGCCGCCGTCGACGGAACCGCGGGCACCTCGACTTCCGCAAGACGGTGCGCGCGTCGCTCTCGTACGGAGGCGTTCCGGCCGAGCCAAAGTTCCGGAACCCCCACCCGTCGAAGCCCGAAGTGATGGTGGTGGCCGACATCTCGGGCTCGGTGGCAAGCTTTGCCCGCTTCACGCTCATGTTCGTGTACGCGATGGCGGCCCAGTTCTCCAAAGTCCGGTCGTGGGTGTTCATAGACGGCATCGACGAGGTCACCCGCTTCTTCCACGAGTCCGACGACGTGTTGGAAGCGGTGCACCGGGTCAACACCGAGGCCGACGTGGTGTGGGTCGACGGCCACTCCGACTACGGACACGCCTTCGAGGTGTTCCACCAGCGGCACTACTCGGAGATCACGCCGAAGACGTCGATCATCCTGCTCGGCGACGCGCGCAACAACTACCACGCGTCGCAGACCTGGGTGGTCGACGAGTTGCGCAAGCGCGGCCGCCACGTCTACTGGCTCGATCCCGAACCGCGTAGCTACTGGGACACCGGCGACTCGATCGTGTCGGAGTACGGGCGCTACTGCGACGGCGTCTTCGAGTGTCGCAACCTCCGCCAGCTCCAGAAGTTCGTAGAAACCGTCGCCGAAGGCTGACCCCCCCCGAACCTGCGTCGTTCAAGGTCGTAGAGCAACCACGAGCGACGCAAGTTCGCTATCCGTCGAGCATCGTCCAGGCTCGATCGGCGATCCCTGCGAGCGCGAGGAGCTGGGCGCGCTCGCGCCGACGGAAGGGATGACCGTCGCGTCCCACGAGCAGCGTGACCCCATGGTTGGCGAGCGTTGCCACCGCGAGGTCGTCGGGTCCCGTGGTGCCGCCCGCGACCAGCGGCGACGCGGCGGTGCCGCTGTGGAGCGCCTCGAGCACGCACGAATCGGGCACGTAATCACCGCTCGACGCGAGCACGGTGCCGGTCGTGAGGAGCGCGCTCCAGTCGGCGAGAAACTCGGCGCGGATCTCCACGACCAGCGTTTCGTGCAACACGGTGACCGTGGGCGCCGAGCAGAGCCGCGCGGCCGACTCCAGCGCGTCGAGCCGCGGATCCGGGAAGTGCTCGACCTCGCGCACCTCCTCGACGCTGACCCCGTCGACCTCTTCGATCTCGCGAACGAGGATCGGGACGGCGGCCGGATCGGCCAGTTCCACCGCGAACTCGTCGACTGCCACGCCGTTTCCGTGCTCGAGCACGTCGATCCCGACGATGTCGCCGTCGACCGATCCGATCCGCGACGCGACGAGCCCGAGCGCGCCGGGGCGGTCGGGGAGCCAGACCCGAACGAGGACGTGGAGCGTGTGCACGACACGATGGTACGGACCGAGATGACGTGCATGTTTCGGGCCGGTGAAGACACGGCATACCCGTACACTCCCCGTGTGGAACGGCTGGGAGTGTTCGGTGGCACGTTCGATCCCGTGCATGTCGCGCACATCGTCGTCGCGACGGAAACGCGCGCCGCGCTCGGACTCGACCGGGTACTGCTCGTCGTCGCCGGCGACCCGTGGCAGAAGCGCGGCAACGTGATCGCCTCCGCGCGCGACCGCCTGATGCTCGTGGAGGCAGCCGCTGATGGCGTCAACGGCGTCGAAGCCTCCGCGATCGAGGTGGAGCGGGAGGGTGCATCGGTCACCGCCGACACACTTGAAGCTCTTGCGGGCGCGCACCGCGAACTGTTCCTCGTGCTCGGCGCCGACGCGGTTGCCAACATGTCGACGTGGCGACGGCTCGACGACACGCGCAAGCTTGCGACGATCGTGGTCGTCGAACGCCTGGGTGACGCGTACGCGGAGCCACCCGGCTCGGGATGGAAGGTCGAGCGCGTCCCGATCCCACGCCTCGACGTGTCGTCGACGGACCTACGCGATCGGTTGGCGAGCGGCCGGCCGGTCGACGGCCTGATCCCGCCGGCCGTCGTGCATGCCATCGACGCGCACGGGCTCTACACTGGCGACCGATGACGACCCGGATGCCCGCCGGTTGACCGCGCAGGCTCCCGACGCGTCCCGGCGAGCGGCGATCGCGGCTCGGGCCGCCTCCGACAAGAAGGGCACGGAGATCGTCGTGCTCGACATCGGCGAGATCATCTCCATCACCGAGATGTTCGTGCTCGTCAGCGCGACCAACCCTCGCCAGGTGAAGACGATCGCCGAGGAGGTGGAGGTCGCGCTCAAGGCGTCGGGCAGCGTTGGACCACGCTCGATCGAGGGTCTCGACGACGCCACGTGGGTCCTGATGGATTTCGGCGACGTGATCGTCCACGTGTTCCAGACCGAGACGCGCGAGTACTACGACCTCGACCGCCTCTGGGCAGACGCCCCGGTTGTCGAATGGGAAGAGAACGCCGCGGCTCAGTCGAGGTAGGGGCGAATCAGCACGCCGCGCTCGCGCAGGCCGTCCTTCAGCTCGCGGACTCCGAGGTTGCGCTCGAACCGCGGCGAGTAGAGGATCGAGCTGATGATGGCCGCCGACGCGCCGCCCGCGGTGAGGCCCTCGGCGATGTGGTCGACGGTGCCTGCCCCGCCGGACGCGATCACCGGCACGTTCACCGAATTGGCCACCGCGCTCGTGATGTCGAGGTCGTAGCCCGACGCGGTGCCGTCGCGGTCGATGCTGTTCACCACGATCTCGCCCGCCCCGAGCTCCTCACCGCGGCGGACCCAGTCGAGCGCGTCGAGCCCCGTGGCGAGCCGGGCGCCGTCGATGAACACCTCGTACCTGCTCGGGAACCCCGCGCGTACGCCGACGTGCTTCACCTGGGTGCTGAGCACGATGCACTGCCGGCCGAAGGCTTCCGCGCCCTCGCGCAGGATCTCCGGATTGCGGACCGCCATGGAGTCGACGCTGATCTTCTCCGCGCCCGCCTTCAGCACCTCGAACATGTCGTCGACCGACCGGATCCCTCCGCCTACCGTGAACGGCACGAACACATGGTGGGCGACGCGGCGCACGGTCTCGAGATCGATCTTGCGCTTCTCGGCGCTGGCCGTGATGTCGTAGAAGACGATCTCGTCGATCTGGTCGTCGTAGAGACGCGCCGCGAGGTCCTCGGCCGGAGCGACGTCGATGTTGTCCTG
The DNA here is from genome assembly GCA_040880805.1 of Acidimicrobiia bacterium. Taxonomy (NCBI): domain Bacteria; kingdom Bacillati; phylum Actinomycetota; class Acidimicrobiia; species Acidimicrobiia bacterium. The sequence continues at coordinate 19,037 of JBBDHW010000002.1, forward strand.
GAATTGTTGTGCCTTCGTGACGCGACCCGCGATCACGTCGAAGCACGCGATGAGTCGCTTCGTCAGCACGGGGGATCCCACTGCGCGAAGCCGCGAAGGAGGGCGAGCCCCAGCGGGCCACTCTTCTCCGCGTGGAACTGTGTCGCGAAGACGTTGTCGCGTGCGACCACCGAGCAGAACTCGTCGCCGTAGTCGGTGATCCCGAGCACGTCGTTCGAGTCGGTCGGCGCGCAGTAGTACGAGTTCACGAAGTAGAAGTACCCGCCGTCGGACAGTCCACGCGTCACCGGGTGCTCACGCGCGAAGCGCACCGAGTTCCAGCCGATCTGGGGGACGCGGCGATCGTCGGGGAACCGCCGCACCGCGCCCGGCACCCAACCGAGGCACGGCGTGTCGCCCTCCTCGCTGTACTCGAAGAGCACCTGAAGACCGATGCAGATGCCGAGGAACGGCACCCGATCGCCGAGCACGCGGGCCGACAGCGCGTCGACGAGGTCTTGTTCAACGAGTGACGCCAGCGTCGCGCGGGCCGCGCCGACGCCGGGAAGGATCAAACGGTCAGACCGCCTCAAATCGCCAGCGGTTCCCGCGAGACGGCACGGCAGGCCGAGGTGCTCGAGCGCGTACATCACGCTCGGCGCGTTCCCGGCCCGGTAGTCGATCACGTCGATCACGCTGGCCCTCTCGTTCACGATCGACCGAGGGTACCTTGAGCCTCAACTGCTCTCGCCTCAACTATTCGTACAGGTGTTCCGATGACTCGCGAGATGCGGTTCCGCCCCCTCACTGCCCTTGTTCTCGTCGCGGTCGTCGCGCTCGCCGGTTGTGTGCCGTCCGACGGCTCGCCGGGATCGCCGGGTGTCCCGATGATGGGGCAATCGCGCCTGACCGCCGGCGAACTGGTCGCGTTCTACCGGTCTCACGCACCCGCGAGCCTCCCGTACCGGGCTGAGGGCGCGACGCTGGAGCAGCTCGCGCAGATCTTCGTCGACGAGGGCAACCGGTACGCGGTGCGAGCCGACATCGCGTTCGCGCAGTCGATCGTCGAGACCGGATGGTTCAACTTCCCGGACTACGGGATCGTGAAGCCGTGGAACAACAATTTCGCGGGAATCGGCGCGTGCAACTCGTGCGGCAACGGCTTCCAATTCAGTAGTGCGTCGAGCGGCGTACGCGCGCAGATACAACTCCTGCGGAACTACGCCGACATTCTGTCGCGCACGACCACGATCCCCGATGCGCCCGTACCCGAGCTGTGGGGCAGTAATCCCACAACCGCGGCGTACAACTTCGACCACTTCTTCGCGAAGGGCCGCGCGCCGCTCTGGAACAACATGGGGAACGGGAACTGGGCGAGCGCGCCCAACTACGCCACCGTCGTGCTGCGGGTCTACAACGAGATGCTGACGTCGAGCGGGCAACCCGGCCAGTGCCCACCCGACGGGCTGCTGTTCGGTCGGCTCACCGAGGTCGGTCCGTGCCCAGTGGGGCTCCGCCAACCCGGTCGCGCGGTCGCGGGAAACTCGTGGGGTGGCTACTACGTGCTGAACGGCGACGGAACGGTGCTCGCGTACAACCGTGCGCCCTCCTTCGGTGCGCCGCGCTTCGACTGGGATCTCGCGCGTGACATTGCGGTGATGCCCGACGACAACGGATACGTCGTGCTCACCGGTGTCGGCACGGTGCACAAGTACGGGTCGGCCGCCGCCCCGTCGACGCTCGGGACGCTCGGTTTCCCGTACTCGCCCGGCAACGACCGTTCGCGCTCGATCGCGATCACGCCCGACGGGAAGGGCTACCTCGTGCTCCTTGCCGACGGGACCGTGTCGAAGTGGGGGAGCGCAGCGAGCGGCGCGCTCGCCGACCTCGGATCGCCGGCGTTGCCCGACAATGCGCGCGCCATCGCGGCGATGCCCGACGGCGCCGGTTACTTGGTCCTCGACGGCATGGGGACCGTGTACAAGTACGGCAGCGCGACGACGGGACGCGTGGGGTCGGGCACCACTCCCCACTTCGATCTCGATGTGGCGCGCGACATCGTGATCCTCTCGGGTTGGGGAACCGGCTTCGGGTACTTCGTGGCCGACGCGTGGGGGGGCGTCTGGTCGACGCAACAGCTTCCGTGGTACCGCAATCCGAGAGGGCAGCTCTTCGCCGACCGTTGGCGGGCAGTCACCATCATCGGCGGCAAGCCGTTCATGGTGCGCAACGACGGCACGACGGCTGCGGGCGTTCCCGGCTGATCCCCGTTGCCCATGAGTGCCTGACGACGGGTCGCTCATTACGAGCCGGGATACGCGGCTCGCGGCCGTTCGCTCCTAGAGGACGACGACCGAGCGGAGCACCTCGCCGCGCTCCATCTTGTGGAACGCCTCCTCCACTTCGTCGAGCGCGATCGTCTCGCTCACGAACCGATCGAGGTCGAGCCGACCCGCCAGATAGAGATCGATCAGCATCGGAAAGTCGCGCGACGGTAGGCAATCGCCGTACCACGACGGCTTGAGCGCCCCGCCCCGCCCGAAGAAGTCGATCATCGGCAGCTCGATGCGCATCGCCGGGTCGGGCACACCAACCTGCACGACGGTCCCCGCGAGGTCGCGCGCGTAGAACGCCTGCTCGAGTACCTCCGGGCGCCCGACTGCCTCGATGCACACGTCGGCACCGTTGCCGTCGGTGAGCGCCTGGATCGCTTCGACTGCATTGGTCTCACGCGAGTTGACGGTGTGCGTCGCGCCGAACGCGCGCGCCAGCGCGAGCTTGCGGTCGTCCACGTCGACGCCGATGACGACGGTCGCGCCCGCGAGCCGGGCACCCGCAACGGCGGCATTGCCGACGCCGCCGCATCCGAACACCGCGACGGTGTCGCCGCGTCCGACGCCGCCGGTGTACATCGCCGCGCCGAGGCCGGCCATCACCCCGCAGCCCAGCAATCCGGCGGCCTCTGGCCGTGCGCGGGAGTCGACCTTGGTGGCTTGGCCCGCCGCGACGAGGGTCTGCTCCGCGAACGCGCCGATGCCGAGCGCGGGCGTGAGCGGAGTGCCGTCGCCGAGCGTCATCTTCTGCGTGGCGTTGTGGGTCGCGAAGCAGTACCACGGGCGGCCACGGCGGCACGCACGGCACGCACCACACACCGCGCGCCAGTTCAGGATCACGAAGTCGCCGGGCGCGAGATCGCGCACATCGGGTCCGACCGCTTCGACGATCCCCGCCGCCTCGTGACCGAGGAGAAACGGGAACTCGTCGTTGATCGTGCCCTCGCGGTAGTGCAGGTCGGTGTGGCACACACCGCACGCCTGCACGCGCACGCGTGCTTCGCCCGAACCGGGATCGGGTACGACGACATCTCGGATCTCGACCGGCGCGCCCTTCGCGAGCGACACCACTCCTCGCACAGTTGTCGGCATGGAGCTAGGTCTACCCGACTTCGCCGCTGCGCCGCACGCGAGCGAACGGCTGCGGACCGGGTATCCCGGTCCGCAGTGAGCGAACCATGTTCAGGTACCTGCGCCGCGGTCGCTCGCCTCTAGCCGACAGAAAGCGTTGCTCGCACGGGGCGGTGGTCGGAGCCGACGTCTGCGAGCACTGCGCTGTCCACGACGCCGATCTCGGGGCGCACGAGGATGTGGTCGATCTGGCTGTGCGGCATGCTCGCCGGCCATGTGCGCCCGCGCACGGCGCGATGCCATCCCGGCAGGAACGTGCGCACCGCGGGGCCCCAGAAGTTGCAGTCACCCGCGACGACGGCCGGCCGGCCCGGCACGGGGAGCTGGCGCGCCAGGTTACGGAGCTGGATGGGTGGGCCGTGGGGCAATCGCGAGGTCAGATGCAGCCCGACGAGCTCGACCGCGTTGCCCGCGACATCGAGCTCGATATGGAGGGCGCCCCGCTCGGGCGCGGGGTCGGCCACCACGCGCCCGACGGGCAGACGCGCGACCAAACGCGCGGGCAGCTTGCTGATGATCGAGAGCCCCACGGTTCCCTGACCGCTCCCGTCGCGCGGCACGTGCGGCCACGGGTGCAACGTGCCCCGCCCGAACGGGAGCTCGAACACCTCGGCGCCGAGGTCGGCGGCCGCGACGTGGACGTCCGCCGGGCCGTCGTCGGGCCACCACGTCTCCTGCACCACGATGACGTCGGCGTCGAAGCCGCGGAGCACCGCCGTCAGGTCGTACGGTGCGCATACCCCGTGGCGCCTCGGTCGGAGCCCCCCATGCGCGTTGAAGCTGACGAGCGTGAAGGTCGGCATGGGGAAGCGCAGTCTCTCAGACCGCGGGCAATCTCACCGTGACCCGCGCGCCGCCGAGCGGTGCATCGTCGATCGTGATTGTGCCGCCGTGCTGCTCGGCGATGGCCCTGACCATCGAGAGCCCGAGACCCAGGCCACCGGAATCGCGTGCGCGGCCGTCGTCGAGACGGGTGAAGCGGTCGAACACGCGCTCGCGGTCTTCGGGCGGGATGCCGGGTCCGTCGTCGTCGACGACGAGCTCGACGATGCCCGACTCGCTGTCGTTGTGGAGCTCGATCGCGACCTGCGTGCGAGCGTGCCGATCGGCGTTGTCGAGCACGTTCCGCGTCATCCGCGACAGCTGCTCCCGACGCCCATGGACGCGCCCCGCGGACACCCGGGTTGTGTCGATCGGCACGTGGTGGCCGCGCAGGGCCTCGTCGAGCACCAGCTCGTCGAGGTCTACCTCGGGCAATGACTCGACCGGGGTCCCGCCTTCGATCTCGTCGATGCGCGCGAGCTCGAGCAGCTCGGACACGGTGTCTTCCATCCGCGCGTCTTCGGCAAGCACTCGCCCGGCGACGGCGGCCCAGTCGGCGCGATCCGTGTTGCGCAGCGCGACTTCCACGTTCGTTCGGATCGACGCGAGCGGGCTGCGCAGCTCATGGGACGCGTCCGACACGAACTGACGCTGGCGTTGCGATGATTCCTCGAGTCGTCCGAGCATCGCATTCATCGTGCGCGCAAGGCGGCCGACTTCGTCGTCGGTATCGGGTTCGGGCACGCGCCGATGGATCGTGGAGCCCGTGATCGACTCGGCCTCCACGCGGATCGCTTCGACCGGTCGCAACGCGCGCCCCGCGAGGTACCACACGGCCAGAGCCACAAGGGCAACGAGTGCCGGCACCGCGAACCACATGATGTGCGTGAGCTTCTCGGTGGTGCTGTCCACTTCGGCCAGTGACCGTTGCGCGACGACCGTGACGTTCCCGGCGGCGGTCTGGATCACCACACGCGAATCGAGGTAGCCCTCGCGATGAGGCGGCGGAACCCGGACCGGGTGGAATCGGCCGTCGATACCGAGTACATAGGCGCGCTGGTACTCGTTGGCTTGCGCATCGTTCTGTTCGAGTGCTGCCGCGAGCTCCTCGAGTTGCGCGTCCTGTGTCGATTCGATCTTGTTCACCAGATTGCTGTGGACGACCTTCACAAGGCCGAACGCAGCGGCGCTCAACGCGATCGCGAACACGAGCGTCGCCACGAACGTGAGGCGCACGCGCACGGTACGTGGCCACCATGCGCGGCGGGTGGCCGTGACTTCGATGGCCATCATTCGTCGCCGACCAGGCGGTATCCGGCGCCGCGGACGGTCTCGATGCTCTCGGTGCCGAACGGCTGGTCGATCTTCTTGCGCAAGTAGCCGACATAGACCTCGACGACGTTTGGATCGCCCTGGAAGTCGATACCCCACACGTGGTCGAGGATGTCGGCTTTCGACGCGACGTTGCCGTCCTTGCGCATCAGGAACTCGAGCAGCGCGAACTCGCGCGCGGTCAGCCGGATGTCGGTGCCGTTCCGTCGCGCGCGCCGGGAGCCGGGATCGAGCTCGAGCGTCCCGACCCTCAGCACGTTGGGTCGAGGTGGCGCGCCACGGCGGATGAGTGCGCGCAACCGAGCCAGCAGCACGACGAACGAGAAGGGCTTCGAGAGGAAATCGTCGGCGCCGGTGTCGAGCGCCTCAGCTTCGTCGTACTCGCCGTCCTTCGCGGTGAGGATCAGGATCGGCGTCCACACACCTTCGTCGCGCAACGTTCGACATACCTTGTAGCCGTGCATCCCGGGCAGGAGCACGTCGAGCACGATCGCGTCGTACGACCCTTCCCGGCCGCGCCAGAGTCCGTCATGACCGTTGTGCACGACGTCGACGTCGAAGCCTTCGGCAGTGAGGCCGTCGGCGATCGCAGCCGCGAGGTGTTCCTCGTCCTCGACGACCAGGAGGCGCATAGGCTGAATTGTGCCGGGTGGCGCCATGTGCCGCGGCGCGACCCCTCAGGTGTCTCTCAGGGGCGCCAAACAGCGGCTATCCTGACAACAGCGAGCCAAGACCTTCGCTCGCGGGTCAATCCTCACCGCTTCGTCCTTCGCGTCGATGCCGTCTCGATGGTGCAGCACCGAGTATCGACCCACCGCCCTTGCGATCAGCCGCGGCGGGCACCATCAAGACCCCCACAACGACGACGAAAGCGAGCACTTCCCCGATGAGCACGACCTTTGCGGGGCTCGGCCTCCCGGCCGACCTCGTCACCGCCCTCGCGCGTGAGGGTATCGACGAACCATTCCCGATTCAGTCGCTCACGATCACCGACGCCCTCGCGGGGCTCGACATCTGCGGCAAGGCCAAGACCGGCTCGGGCAAGACCCTGGCTTTCGGGCTGCCGCTCCTCTGCCGTATCGGCCAGGCCGGACCGGGTCACCCCCGTGCGCTCGTGCTCGTGCCGACTCGTGAGCTGGCCAACCAGGTAACCACCGCGCTGCGCGTGCTCGGAAAGGTGAGCGACCGCAAGGTCAAGGCCGTGTACGGCGGCGTGTCGATGGACCCACAGGTCGAGGCGTTGCGCAAGGGCGTCGACGTCGTCGTCGGCACGCCGGGCCGGCTGATCGACCTGATGGAGCGGGGCGAGCTCTCGGTCGGCGAAGTCGAGGTGCTCGTCATCGACGAGGCCGACCGGATGGCCGACATGGGTTTCATGCCGCAAGTGCAGAAGATCCTCTACCGGATGCAGCAGCCGCATCAGACGATGCTCTTCTCCGCCACGCTCGACGGCGCGGTCAAGCGGCTCGTCGAGCGCTACATGGACGATCCCGTGCAGCACTCGGTCGCGGAGACCGAACCCACGGTCGAAGAGATGGAGCACCGGTTCCTCCTCGTCCACCAGATGGACAAGGTCAAGGTTCTCGCGTCGATCGCACGCGGCGTGGAACGCACGCTCGTCTTCGTGCGCACGAAGCGCGGCGCCGACCGGCTCGTGACCCAGCTCCAGCGCGAAGGTGTGCGCTCGCTGGCAATCCACGGCGACCTGCGCCAGGGGGCGCGCGAGCGGGCGCTGGCCGACTTCATCGCCGGCAAGGTTTCCGTGCTCGTCGCCACCGATGTTGCCGCGCGCGGCATTCATGTCGATGCGGTCGACGTGGTGGTGCACTACGACCCCGCCGAGGATCACAAGGCGTACCTCCACCGCTCGGGCCGCACGGCGCGCGCGGGGGAGAGCGGGGTCGCGGTCACGCTGCAACTCTGGAACCAGGAGAACGACACGCGGGTCGTCCAGCGTCGCCTCGGGCTCCAGATCCCGGTGGTGGAGGTCTTCTCCAACGACCCGCGCCTCGCTGATCTCGCGAACTGGGATCCCGCCGCCGTCCTGGCGTCCTGATCATTCGTCGCTCGCTGCGGCGCAGGGTACCTGCGCCGCGCACGCTCGCTCCTGGCGAGCGACTCGGCTCGCTCCGCTCGCTCGTCGCCGCGTCCGATTCGGCACAAAACGGGTGGGGAATCGTCGACCCGCGTGCCACGATGGGTGCATGAGCCGAATCTCGCGTCGTGTCGCCGCCATCACCGAGTCCGCCACGCTCGCGGTCGACGCGAAGGCCAAGGCGCTCCAGGCAGCAGGCGAGGACGTGATCGGGTTCGGTGCCGGGGAGCCCGACTTCCCCACGCCCGCGCACATCGTGGACGCCGCGCTCGCTGCGTGTCGGCGTATCAGCGACCATCACTACACGCCCACGGGCGGTTTGCCGCAACTCCGTGCCGCGATCGCGGCCAAGACGCTGCGCGACTCGGGGTATGTCGTCGAGCCGCAGCAGGTCGTCGTCACGAACGGCGGGAAGCACGCGGTGTACAACGCGTTCCAGACGCTCCTCGACCCCGGCGACGAAGTGTTGCTTCCGGCGCCCTACTGGACGACCTATCCGGAGTCGATCGCGCTCGCAGACGGCATTCCGGTGGTGTTGCCCACCACGGAAGCCACGGGGTTCCGTGTCGCCGTCGAGCAGCTCGACGCGGCATGGACGCCCCGCACCAAGGCGCTGCTGTTCGTTTCACCGAGCAACCCGACCGGCGCGGTATACCCACCCGAAGAAGTCGATGCGATCGGTCGGTGGGCCGTCGAACGCGGTGTCTGGGTGATCACCGACGAGATCTACGAGCACCTCACGTACGGCAACCATCGATTCACGTCGATGCCGGTCCTCGTCCCCGAGCTCGCCGACACGTGCGTGGTGCTCAACGGCGTCGCCAAGACGTACGCGATGACCGGGTGGCGTGTCGGCTGGCTCATCGCGCCGCCCGACGTGAGCGTCGCCGCGGTGAACCTGCAGTCGCACCAGACATCGAATGTCGCCAACGTCTCGCAGCGCGCCGCGCTCGCGGCGGTGGGCGGCGACCTCGCGGCCGTGGCGGAGATGCGGGCCGCCTTCGAGCGGCGCGGCCGCGTCATGCACGAGATGCTCGTGGCGATTCCCGGCGTCACCTGCCTCGAACCGGAAGGTGCCTTCTACTGCTTCCCGTCGTTCGAAGGGGTGCTCGGGCGCGAGCTCGCGGGTGGCACGCCCACCTCCAGCCTCGAACTGTGTGAGCTCCTGCTCGATGAGGCCAAGGTCGCGGTGGTGCCCGGAGAGGCGTTCGGTGCGCCGGGGTACGCCCGGCTCTCGTTCGCGTTGGGCGACGCCGCGCTGGTGGAGGGAGTCGAGCGCATCGCCAAGCTGCTCGGTGGGCGCAGCACCGACGTCTAGTGTCGGTTTGATGCAACGCGTTCTCGTTACCGAACGGCTCGCGGAGAGCGGGCTGGAAGCGATGTCGGCCGCAGGGCTGGAGGTCGACGTGCGGCTCGGGCTTTCGCCGAAGGAGGTGCTCGACGCGGTACGTGGGGCGTCGGCGCTGGTGATCCGCAGCGCCACGCAGGTGACGGCGGAGGTGCTCGAGGCCGGCGACGAGCTGATCGTGGTCGGCAGGGCCGGGATCGGTGTCGACAACATCGACATCGAAACCGCCACCCGCCGCGGCGTCATGGTGGTGAACGCGCCGAACTCCATCGCCCTCGCGAACGCGGAACACACGATGGCGATGCTCCTCGCGATTGCCCGCAACATCCCGCAGGCCAACCGCGATCTCCACCACGGTGAGTGGAACAAGGACAAGTGGGAGGGCGTCGAGCTGAACGGCAAGACGCTCGGCATCGTCGGGCTGGGTCGGATCGGCGTGCTCGTCGCCCAGCGCGCTCACGCGTTCGGCATGCAGATCATCGCCCGCGAGAACTACGTGAGCGAGGAGCGCGCCCGGCAGCTCGGGGTCACGCTGGTCGGCTCGCTGGAGGAGCTGTTCCGCCAAGCCGACTTCGTGACGGTGCTCGAACGCAAGACCCCCGAGACGATCGGGCTGATCTCGGGCGACGTCCTCCGTCACGCCAAGCCCACGTTGCGCATCATCAACACCGCCCGCGGCGGGCTCATCGACGAGAACGCGCTCACCGACGCGATCCGCGAGGGGAGAGTCGCCGGTGCCGCGCTCGACGTGTTCGAGACGGAACCACTCACCACCTCGCCGCTGTTCGAGCTCGACTCCGTGGTGGTCACACCCCACCTCGGCGCGTCGACGAGCGAGGCGCAGGACAAGGCGGGTCAGACCATTGCCGAGCAGGTCCTGCTTGCGCTGCGCGGAGAGTTCGTTCCGTTCGCGGTGAACCTCGCTGCGGCGGAAGCGAGCGCGACGGTGCAGCCGTTCATGCCGCTGGCGGAGCGGCTCGGAGGGCTGTTCACCGCGTTGGCCGGGGGGCTCGTCGACACCCTCGAGATCAGCTACGAGGGGGAGATCGCCGGGTACGACTGTCGCGTCCTGACGCTCGCGATCCTGAAGGGCGTGCTCGGCCCCGCCACCGACGAACCGGTGACGTTCGTGAATGCGCCGCAACTCGCGTCTGAGCGCGGTCTGGTCGTGCGCGAGACGACTTCGTCGGAGGCACGCGACTACGTGAACCTCATCGAGCTCCGCGGGCACACCGCCAACCGGAGCACGCACGTCGCGGGCACGCTGTACGGCAAGCAGGACGCGCCGCGGATCGTCGCGATCGACGACCACATCGTCGACATCCCGCCGTCCAGTTACATGCTCGTGGTCCACAATGCCGACAAGCCCGGCATGATCGGCCGCGTTACGACGATCGTCGGCATCGACAACGGCATCAACATCGACGAGCTCAAGGTGGGCCGCGGGCCTACGGGAGACGCGGCGTTGATGGTGCTCTCTACGTCCACGCCGGTGTCGGCAGAGGTCGTGGAACAGGTGCGGGCGCAGGACGGCGTCGTCGACGCGCAGGCGATCGAACTGACCTAGCGACGTCAGCGCTTGGCGGGGCGCAGGCCGTCGATCTCCGCGGCTTCCGGGGAGATGTAGCAACGATCGGCGTTCGTGCGGTCGTAGTTCGCTCCGCCCGGCACGTGGAAGATCCCGCTCGCCAGCTTCGCCTTCACGGGATGCGAGGCCGGGCACGTACCGCCGTCAGCCTCGACCCACGAAGTATCCGGTTTCGGGGGCTCGTTGCTCGGAGTGGGAACCGCGTTGTGCGGTTGCGGCGGGTACGGGAAGGGCTGGGGGTCCCACGTGACGCCGGTGTCGATCTTGCGGCGCTCGTAGGCGCGCCACACGGCATAGCCGGCGGCGCTGAGCGCGCCGAGACCGAGCAGACGCTTGAGGAAGGTCTTCATCGCCATGATTCTCCCACGTGATCGCCGAATGAGTTGACTCGACGCGCTCGCGCCTGGCAGACTGACTATTCCATGACGAAAGAACTGCGCACCCAGAGCCTGCTCCTTATCTAGCTGCGAGCACCCCCCAGTGCTCGCGGACGCCTCCTCGTGCCTTTTGGGCCGGGGAGGCTTTTCGTTGCCCGAGAACACGAGGAAGCGAGCGTCTCATGCCCGAGCATGTGAAGATCTTCGATACGACCCTGCGAGACGGCGAGCAGTCGCCGGGGATCTCCCTCGACGTGGGGGAGAAGCTCGAGATCGCAGAGCAGCTCGCCCGACTCGGGGCCGACGTGATCGAGGCCGGCTTCCCGATCGCGAGCCAGGGTGACTTCGAGGCGGTCGAGGCCATCGCCAAGGCCGTGCAGGCCACCACGATCGCGGGTCTCTCGCGCACCGCTTTCCAAGACGTCGACCGGGCCTGGGAGGCCGTGCGCCACGCGGAGAAGCCCCGTATCCACATCTTCATCGCGACGTCGGCGATCCACATGAAGAAGAAGCTCCGAATGACCGAGGACCAGGTGAAGAAGGAGACGGCGGCGGCGGTCGGGCGCGCCTCCGGCTACTGCAAGGACGTCGAGTTCTCACCCGAGGACGGCAGTCGCTCCGACGCCGACTTTCTCGTCGAGGTGTGCCAGCTCGCTGTCGACAACGGCGCGACCACCCTGAACATCCCTGACACCGTCGGATACGGCGTACCCGAGGAGTACGCCGAGCTCATCCGCTACGTGATCGAGCGCGTCCGCGGCGAGTTCATTGTGTCGACGCATTGCCACAATGATCTCGGCCTCGCGGTCGCGAACTCGTTGGCGGGCGTCGCAGCCGGTGCGCGCCAGGTTGAGTGTGCGATCAACGGCCTTGGCGAGCGCGCCGGCAACGCCGCGCTCGAGGAAGTCGTGATGGCGTTGCGCACGCGCAGTGACTACTTCGGCAACGTCGAGACGACCGTCTGTACCGAAGAGCTGGCGCGTACGTCGCGCCTCGTCGCGCGGCTCACCGGATACCCAGTGCAGTACAACAAGGCGATCATCGGCCGCAACGCGTTCGCGCACGAAGCCGGTATCCATCAGCACGGCGTGCTCGAGGATCGCGAGACCTACGAGATCATCGACGCGTCCACGGTCGGGCAGGAGGCGGCGCAGATCGTGCTCGGCAAGCACTCGGGCCGTCACGCGTTCACGGACACGCTCGAGAAGATCGGTCTGCACGTACAGGGCGACGCGCTGAACCAGGCCTTCGTGCGGTTCAAGGAGCTAGCCGACCGCAAGGTGCAGATTACGGAGGCCGACCTCGAGGCGATCGTCGCCGAGGAGCTCGGACTGGGCGTCGTGCACCGGTACACCATCGTGAGTCTCGAGTTGCGCGGCGGGACTGTCGCCACGCCGAGCGCGACCGTCGTGCTCACCGATGGTAGCGAAAAGATCGAGAGCGAGGGTTCGGGCAACGGGATGATCGACGCCGCCATCGACGCCATCTCACGCGCAACCGGCATCTCGGGGACAGTGCTCGATTTCAAGGTGTCGTCGGTCACCGGCGGCGGGGATGCGCTCGGCGACGTGGTGATACAGCTCGAGACCGACGGGATCAAGGCCTCCGGCCGTGGTGTCGCCACCGATGTTGTCGAGGCCTCGGCGCGCGCCTACCTCAGCGCGGTCAACAAGATCGTGCGGTTGCGCGAGCGGCCGGACCGTCGCCAGGTCGAAGAGGTGGGACCCTGACCGACGAGCCGGCGATCGTCGGCCAGGCCCGCCGGCGAGCGACCGAGCTCGGCTTCGACCTGTCGAGTGAGCCCGGCGTGGGCGCGCTGCTGGCGGCACTCGCCGCCGCCGCGCCGTCGGATGCACGGGTCTGCGAGCTCGGAACCGGCGCGGGCGTCGGACTCGCGTGGATCGTGCACGGGCTCGGTGAGCGCGCTGATGCCTTGGTGTACACGGTGGACACGAACCAGGAGATGCTCGCGACGGTCGCGACGGCAGGGTGGCCCGGGTACGTCGAATTCGTCTGCGACGACGGGGCGCACGCAGTACAGGAATTCGCCCCCCTCGACCTCGTGTTCGCCGACGCGCCTGGAGGCAAACTCGACGGGCTCGACGCCACGATCGCCGCGCTCGCGCCCGGTGGCGTGCTCGTCGTCGACGACATGGATCCGTCGCTGCACGCCGACGACGGCTACCTGGAACCGCTCGCCGCGGTGCGCGAGCGGCTCTTGGGCGATCCGGCGCTCGTTGCCGCCGAGCTCGACTTCGCGAGCGGTGTGATCGTGGCGACCAAGCGGCCCGCGTGAGCAACTGCCCGGTGATCGACTGATGGCCCGTGAACAGCGGCTCGTGTTCGGCGAGGTCGCAGAGCAGTACGACCGCGCTCGTCCGACCTATCCCGCTTCGCTGGTCGACGACGTCGTCGCCTACGCAGGGCTCCAGGATGGTGATCGACTGCTCGAGGTGGGCTGTGGGACGGGCAAGGCCACCGTGCTGTTCTCGGCGCGGGGCTTCCGCGTAGTGGCGTTGGAGCCTGACCCCGGCATGGCCGCCGTCGCGCGCCGGAACTGCGTCACGTTACCGGTGACGGTCGAGACCACGTCCTTCGAGAGCTGGACCGAACCAGGCCGGACGTTTCGCGCGCTCCTCGCCGCGCAGTCGTGGCACTGGATGCGCGCGGACGTGCGGCTGCCCAAGGCCCACGCGCTGCTCGACCCGGGTGGGGCGATTGCGTTGTTCTGGAACCAACCCGACTGGCCCGACTCGCCGCTACACCAGGCCATCGACGCCGTATACGGTCGGGTCGCTCCCGGTTTCGGCGACCGCACGCCGGGGAAGTCACCGCTGCTCGATGCCCGTGGACTCGGCATCGACGAGCTCGCGTCGTCACCGCTCTTCGGCGACGTCACTGCTGTCGACCGCGCTTGGGATGCCGCCTACGACGCTCGTACGTATGTCGAGCTGCTCGACACGCAATCCGGTCACCGGATGCTCCCGACCGAGGTGCGCGCCCGGCTGTACGACGGGATCCGCGACACGATCGAGGCTTCTGGCGGGACCATGACGGTCCGGTACGTCACGGATCTCTACCTCGCGCGCCGCGCCGGCTGATGGACGCCGACGAGATGCGTCGGCGGTTCGCGTCGGCGTCCCTCGCTCGACTGGGCTCGGTGCGACCCGACGGCCGTCCGCACTTGGTGCCCATCTGCTTCACCCTCGACGGCGACACGATCGTCTCTGCAGTCGACGACAAGCCGAAGCGCACGATGCAGCTGCGACGTCTCGACAACGTGCGCGCGTATCCGGCCGTCAGCCTGCTGGTCGACCACTACGACGACGACTGGACGCAGCTCTGGTGGGTCCGCGTCGACGGGACCGCGAGGGTGCTCGAGGCGGGCACCGCGCGCGCGCGCGCGATCGACCTGCTTGCCGCGAAGTACGCGCAGTACCGCGCCCTTCGTCCGGAGGGCCCGGTGCTCGAGATCGCGGTCGAGGCGTGGCGGGGCTGGTCGGCGAGGTGACTACGGAATCAGAGCGGCGGACCCGCGCACGCGGCCGGTAGCGTCTCGCCTCGTGCCACCGCTGATCGAGGGCAAGGGTCTGACCAAGCGCTTCGACGACTTCGTCGCGGTCGACGCCGTCGACTTCGCGGTGGAGGAAGGGGAGTGTTTCGGGTTCCTCGGGCCGAACGGGGCCGGGAAGACGTCGACGATGCGCATGATCGGGTGCGTCTCACCCGTGACTGACGGCGAACTGCGGGTGTTCGGGCTCGATCCGAGCGTTGATGGGTCGAAGATCCGGGCGCGGCTCGGTGTGGTGCCCCAGGAGGACAGCCTCGACACCGAGCTCACCGTGTTCGACAACCTCCTCATCTATGGGCGCTACTTCGACCTGCCGCGTGCGGTGATCCGCGAGCGGACCGAGGAGCTGCTCGCCTTCATGCAGCTGTCGGACCGGCGCGGCGACCGTGTCGATCCGTTGTCCGGTGGCATGAAGCGCCGGCTCACGATCGCGCGGGCGTTGGTGAACCAGCCGGAGCTACTGCTCCTCGACGAGCCGACGACGGGTCTCGACCCGCAGGCGCGCCATCTGCTGTGGGAGCGTTTCTACCAACTGAAGCGGCAGGGCGTCACCACCGTGCTCACGACGCACTACATGGAAGAGGCCGAGCAGCTCTGCGACCGGCTCGTGATCATGGACGGCGGTCGCATCGTCGCCGAGGGCTCACCGCGCGAGCTCGTCGCGCGTTACTCGACGCGAGAGGTGGTGGAGCTGCGCTTTCTCGACCGCGACGCGCGCGACAAGGTGCTCCCGCGCATCACCGCCGCGGGGCACCGCGTGGAGGCGCTTCCGGATCGTGTGCTCGTCTACACCGATGACGGTGATGCAATCTCCGAGCTGGTCGCGTCCGACGGCGTGCATCCCGACTCGATGTACGCGCGGCGCGGCACGCTCGAAGACGTCTTCTTGATCCTCACCGGCCGGACGCTCGAGGACTGACGTGGAGACGAAGCGCGTCGTGCGCGTGGTCGAGCGCGAGTGGGTGGTGTGGCGACGGCTCTGGCGCGGCTCGGTGTTCTCGTACGTGTTCGCGCCACTGCTCTTCTTGGGCGCGATGGGTATCGGGCTCGGTGATCTCGTGAACAAGCACCACGGATCGGTCGACGGCCTCGATTACCTCGAGTTCATCACGCCCGGCCTGATGGCCGCGAGCGCGGTGATGCAGGCCGCGGGCGAGTCGTTGTGGCCCGTGATGGGCGGCGTGAAGTGGATGGGCACGTACCACGCGGCGGTGTCCACCCCCGTCGAGTCGGGCGACGTCTATCTCGGACAGCTCTCGTGGACCGGCGTCCGCACGGTGATGTCAGCGACGGTCTTCCTCGCGATCGCCGCAATGCTCGGCGGCGTGCCATCGTTCTGGGGCGTCTTCGCGATCCCCGCGACGGTGCTCGGCGCGCTCGCCGTCGCGGGGCCTCTCTCCGCATGGGCGATCGAGCGCGAGAGCGACGCGGCGTTCGCCGTCGTCATGCGCATCGTCGTGTTCCCGCTGTTCCTGTTCTCGGGAACGTTCTTTCCGATCAGTCGGCTCCCCGACTGGCTCGAGCCGTTCGCGCTGCTGTCGCCGCTGTATCACGCGGTCGAACTGTGCCGGGACGCGACCACAGGTACCGTCGACAGCTGGGCTGCGGTCCTCGGTCATGTCGTCGTCCTGCTCCTGTTCATCGCGTGGGGCGTGTGGCGGGGGCAACGCACCTTCAAGCGGACGCTCACCCTGTGACCGCCGGCGTCGACCTCGAGGTGCCGCCCGTTCGGGGGGCCTGGGCGCGTCGACTCGTTCCCGGCGGGATCGGGCGTGGCGCGCTCCGCGTCGTGGAGCGCAACACCACCGCGTATCGGCGCCAGTGGTACCTCTTCTTGACCGGCCTCATCGAGCCCGCGCTCTATCTCCTGTCGATCGGCATCGGCGTTGGTGGGCTCGTGGGGAAGGTGCCGGGGCCGGGTGGCGAGCCGATCGACTACAAGACGTTCGTCGCGCCCGGGCTGATGGCAGCCGCGGCGATGAACGGCGCCGTGCTCGACACCACCTTCAACTTCTTCCTCAAGTTCAAGTACGCGCACACGTTCGACGCGATGCTGGCGACGCCGCTACGAGTGCGCGACGTCGCGTACGGGGAGATGACCTGGGCGCTGCTCCGCGGCGCGCTCTACTCCGCCGCGTTCCTCGTGACGATGGTGATCGTCGGTCTGGTGCATTCGTGGTGGGCACTGCTTGCCGTGCCCGCGGGATTGCTCATCGCTGCCGCGTTCGCGGGCGCGGGCATCGGCGGTACGACGTTCATGCGGTCGTGGATCGACTTCGACTACGTGAACCTCGCGCTCATCCCTATGTTCCTGTTCTCGGGGGTGTTCTTCCCGCTGTCGCAGTATCCCGACGCGGTCCAGGTGATCGTGCGCGTCACGCCGCTGTACCAGGGTGTGGTGCTCGAGCGGTCGTTCGTCCTCGGCCACGTGGAATGGTCGCTGTTCCTGAACGCGGCGTACCTCGTGATCATGGCGTGGCTCGGCCTCCGCGTCGCCACCCGCCGCCTCACGAGGATGCTCCAGCCCTAACCCACCACGAACTTGCGTCGTCTGTGGGCGCTATACGACCTTCAGCGACGCCCGTTCGCGGGTGCGGCGGGCGTTCTTGACATTCCGGGCGAACTGGTCTCCTCTGCCGTAGCGGACGTCTTCGGCGGTGGCGACCAGTGGAAGCCACCCGATACCGACGATGGCATTGCGGCGCCTGTTGTCGCGAACGTGCGCCTGGTTACCGACGTGATACTGGTAGCTGTCGTACTCCATGGCGATCTTGAGGTCTCTGTAGACGAGATCGGGCCGCGCGAGGAAGTGTCCGGAGTCATTATGGATCGAGTATTGACGCTCGGGTTCGGGGAGTCCGTGAGCGCGCAGGACGCGCAGGAGCATCTGCTCGCGTTCACTCTCGGTGGGGAGGTACTGCGCATCCCGCTCGGCGAGCAACTCGCGAAGCACCTTGGTTCCCTTGCGTCCGCGTTTGCCGACTCGACGGAGCATTGCGCACAGCTTGTCGAAGTCGGTCAGGTCGCGGCGCAGGGCGGAGTCGATGGCCAGGTCGACGGTGAAACGGCTGCACACTCCAGCGAGGTCGAAGATGGTGCGTTCGACCGTCGTCACCGGGATGCCATCAACGGTTGAGACGTCACGACTGCTGAGTGCTGTGGTCTCGTGCACTTCGACGCCGTCGTGCCGGGCTCGGCGCCAGCGAGGACACGTGATCTCCGCGATCTCTCTGCGTCGTCCAGGTAGCTCCCAGAGCGCCGCCGCCGACCGATGCGACGCGACCGCGCGGGTTCCGCCCGCCCAGCACGCCGCGAGGAGATCACCTCTCCACGACACTGGGGCGCCCGCGATCCGATACACCAAGTCATAGAGAGACTCCCACCGGCCGGTTCGCAACCGGTGCTTACGTTCACCGAACGAGACCCCGAGTTCCTCGAGATGGTGATGTCCGAAGATGCCGTGGTGCGCTTCGGAGGTCCGGGCGATTGCGGCGTCGACGTGCGTGTTCATACATGGAGGAAGACGATCGAATCGGCGGATCATCACACACGAACCTGCGTCGTCTGTGGGCGCTCTACGACCCTGAACGACGCAGGTTCGGTGCTAGGAGGTCGGGAGCCAGCTCGCCCTGCGCGATTCGTAGGCGGAGATCTCGGAGTGTTGGCGCAACGTCAGGCCGATGTCGTCGAGGCCTTCGAGGAGGCGGTGGTGATGGAAGTCCTCGAGCTCGAAGGGCTCGTCGAGGTCGATGGCGGGGACGGCGACACGCCGGTCGAGGACGTCGATCACGATCTCGATCGTGGGGTCGTCCTCCACCGCACGCATGATGCGCGTAACGGCGTCAGCCGCCAGCGCAACGGGTAGCAGCCCGATCTTCAGGCAGTTGTTGCGGAAGATGTCGGCGAAGCTCGGCGCGATGACCGCGCGAAACCCATAGTCCTCGAGCGCCCATGGTGCGTGCTCGCGCGACGAGCCGCACCCGAAGTTGGGCCCCGCGACCAGGACCTGCGCCCCGTCGTAGTGGTCCTGGTTCAACACGAAGTCGGAGCTCTCGCGCCACTCGGAGAACAGGCCCTCGCCGAAGCCGGTGCGCTCGACGCGCTTCAGCCAATCGCTCGGGATGATCTGGTCCGTGTCGACGTTCGCACGATCCAGCGGCACCGCTCGCCCGATGATCTCTCGCACTGCTTCCATGGTCAGTCCAGGTCGGCCGGCGTGGTGAAGCGACCGGCGATCGCGGTGGCTGCGGCGATCGCCGGCGATACGAGATGCGTGCGCCCGCCCTTGCCCTGGCGGCCCTCGAAGTTGCGGTTCGACGTTGACGCGCAGCGTTCGCCCGGCTCGAGCTTGTCGGGGTTCATCGCCAGGCACATCGAGCATCCGGCTTCACGCCACTCGAACCCGGCGGCACGGAAGACCACGTCGAGCCCCTCGGCCTCTGCGGCAGCTTTCACCGCCATCGAGCCGGGCACGACGAGCGCGCGCAACCCCGGGCGCACCGTACGGTCGCGCGCCACTGCCGCCGCGGCACGCAGGTCTTCGATGCGCGAGTTGGTGCACGAACCGATGAACACGGTATCGACTTCGATCCCGCGGATGGGGGTGCCCGCCTTCAGTCCCATGTACCGGAGCGCACGAACTGCCGACTCGCGCGCGTCGGGATCGGCGAACGATTCGGGAGCCGGCACGACGTCGTCGATGTCGACGGACTGCGCGGGGTTCGTTCCCCACGTGACCGTCGGCCGGATTCCGGCGGCGTCGAGCACGATCTCCTTGTCGAAGGTGGCGTCGACATCGGTGACGAGCGACCGCCAGTCGTCGAGCGCCCGTTCCCAGTCGGCGCCCTTCGGCGCGAAGTCGCGACCTTCGAGGTAGGCGAAGGTCGTGTCGTCGGGTGCAACCAATCCCGCGCGCGCCCCTGCCTCGATCGACATGTTGCAGACCGTCATCCGGCCTTCCATCGACAAGGCGCGGATCGCAGAACCCCGGTACTCGATCACCGAACCGATACCGCCGGCCGTGCCGAGGCGGTTGATGATCGCGAGCACGACGTCCTTCGCCGTGACACCTGCCGCCAGCGAACCCTCGACGGTGACCGCCAGCGTCGACGGCCGCGATTGCGGGAGTGTCTGCGTGGCGAGCACGTGCTCGACCTCGCTCGTGCCGATTCCGACCGCGAGCGCGCCGAACGCGCCGTGCGTGGACGTGTGGCTGTCGCCGCACACGATCGTCATCCCGGGCTGCGTGAGGCCCTGTTCGGGACCGATCACGTGCACGATCCCCTGGCCCGGCTGGCCCATCGCGTACAGCCGGATGCCGAACTCCTCGCAGTTGCGCGCCAGCACCTGCATCTGCTTCGCCGAGATCGGGTCGCGCACCGGTTGGTGGATGTCGGTGGTGGGCACGTTGTGGTCCATCGTCGCGACGGTCAGGTCGGGACGGCGCACCGTGCGGCCCGCCATCCGGAGACCGTCGAAGGCTTGCGGCGACGTCACCTCGTGCACCAGGTGCAGGTCGACGTAGAGGAGATCGGGCTCGCCGTCGGCGCGATGGACGACGTGGCGCTCCCAGACCTTCTCGGAAAGCGTCTGCTGCATGCGTCGATTCTGCCAGGCCGGGAGAGCGTGGGTCGCAACAAGAGCGCTGGGCACCGACCACGATCGACGCCGGTACCATCTCGACGGCGCAGGAGGTGTCCAGCGTGGGAGCAGACGTCGTTCTCGTAGGTCTCGACGGCGCGGATCGCACCGAGGTCGCGCGCCTCGCCGACGAGGGTCACCTGCCCGTGATCGCCGGCCTGCGTGCGCAGGGGCGGTGGGGCAGCGTGAACGCGTTCGACGGCCTGGGCGACGACGCCGCGTGGTCGTCGTTCGCCACGGGCACGACGCCCGGTCGCCACGGACGACACTTCTACCGTCACTACCGCCCGGGTACGTACGACTGGGTGCCGTCCAGCCGCGACGACATTCGGGGGGATCCGTTCTGGGACACGCTCGCGGCGCGCGGTCACCGATTCGCCGTGCTCGACGTCCCGAAGGCGCCGATCGGCAGACACGCGGAGAACCTCGTCGTCGCCGATTGGATGAGCCACGGTGCCCACGAACTGCTCGCCACGTGTCATCCCGCTCCGATCTGGGGCGAGCAACTCGCCGGTTGGCTGGATCGTGACGAGACCACGTGGGACTGTCACGACGCCGGCTCCGACGACGACTTCGTCTCGAGCCTCCGCCAGCACGCTGCACTTCGTACTGACTTCGCGATCGATGTGCTCCAGCGCGCGCACTGGGACGCGATCGTCGTTGTCTTCTCCGAGACGCATTGCTCAGGACATCTCCTCTGGGACCGGTTCGACCGAGTCGAAGACGTGTACCGCGCGGTCGACGCGCAACTGGGCAGGCTTCTCGACGCGGCAGGCGCCGCGAGCACCGTGATCGCGTTTTCATTGCTCGGCATGGGGCGGCACTACTCGAGTGCGCAACTCGCCGACGCGGTGCTCGAGCGCCTCGAGCCGGCATCAACCCGAGCGGAACTACCGTTGACGCGGCGCGGCCTCGACGCGGTGCGTGCGCGCATCCCGCGCGCGGTACGCGACCGCATCCCGGCACGGGTCCGGCGCGTGGCGTCGAACTCGCGCGACCGCGAGTTCGGTCAACGACGGTTCTGGCGCGTCCCCACCGACCTGCCCCACACGCCGATCCGGGTCAACGTGATCGGACGGGAGCCCTACGGGAAGGTCGCGCCCGGCGCAGAGCTCGACGCGTTGCGCGACGAGCTGCGCTCCGAGTTCCTCGCTCTCGTCGAACCTGGGACCGGCCGGCGGCTCGTGCGGGACGTGATCGTCGCTCGCGAGGCGTACCCGGGCGGCGCCCCGGAAGACTTCGCCGACCTCTCCGTCGTCTGGGACCGTACGCAGGCGCTCGCGTCGGCGAGCTCGCCCCGGGTCGGCGAGCTCCATGTCGTGCCCGACGCGTGGCGCCCCGGTGAGCACCGCGACGGCGGTTGGCTGGCTGCTTCCGGTCCGGGTATCGCGCACGGGATCCTCGACGAGCCGGCGTCGGTCCTCGACTTCGCGTCGACGGTGGCTTGTCTCGTCGGCGCGTCGTTCGACCGTGAGGGCAGCGCGATCCCGGGCTTGGTACGACCTGCGAGCGCTCAGACGGTGGTGGGTTCCACGCTGAACGCAGACCAGAGCTCGGCGTAGCGTCCGCCGAGCTCGATCAGCTCGTCGTGGCCGCCCTGCTCGATGATCTGCCCGCCGTCGACCACGATGATCCGATCGGCGCCGCGCGCGGTGGGAAGCCGGTGGGCGATGAGCAACGTGGTTCGACCGGACGCGACGAGACCCATCGCCCGCTGGACCCGGGCTTCGGTGCTCAGGTCGAGGTTCGCGGTTGCCTCGTCGAGCAGCAGGATCGACGGGTCGACGAGCAGCGCGCGCGCCAGGCAGATGAGCTGGCGTTGCCCGGCCGAAAGTGATCGTCCGCGCTCGGTGACCGGATGCACGTAGCCGCCGGGCAACTCGGCCACGAAGTCGTGAGCGCCCACCGCCGTCGCTGCCTGCTCCACCTCGGCGTCGGTCGCGTCAGGCCGCCCGTAGGCGATGTTGTCGCGGATCGTGCCGGAGAACAGGAACGGTTCCTGCGGCACGTACCCGAGCCGCCGGCGGTAGGCGCGCAGGTCGAGCTCGGTAATCGGCGTGCCGTCGATCAGGACCCGGCCTGACGTGACGTCGTAGAAGCGCGCCACGAGCTTCACGATCGTCGACTTCCCTGCGCCGGTCTCGCCCACCAGCGCCACGGTCTCGCCCGGTGTGACGGTGAGGTCGATGCCGTGCATGATCTCGACGCCGGTGTTCGGATAGCCGAAGTGCACGTTTTCGAGGGTGATCGCGCCGGCGACGCGGCCAGGCTCGATCGGTTGCTCGGCGTCGGGCGTGGACACCTCGGTGTGCATGAGCTCGTTGATCTTCGTCATCGACGCGAGGGCCGACTGCCATTGGTCGAACACTTGCGACAGCTGCTGGATCGGCGCGAAGAACTGGTCGAGGAACAGGATGAATGTGAGCACGGTGGCACTGGTGATAACGCCGTCTTGTACGAGCGTGCCGCCGTACCCGAACACGATCGCGTCCGCGCATGTAGAGAGGAACATGATAAGCGGGAAGTAGAACGACTGGATTCGCTGCGTGGTGACACGGGCGTTCAGGTACTCGCCGGTGGTGCTGCGGAACGAGTCGATGTTCTTGTCTTCGCGCACATACGCCTGCGCGACCCGCACGCCTGAGATGTTCTCCTGGAACTCTGCATTGACGCTCGAGATGGCTTCGCGCGCACGCGTATACGCGCGAGAGGACACGCGACGGAACCACACGGTCGCGATGATGAGCGGTGGAAGGATCGCCATCACCGCGAGGGTGAGCTGCCACGACAGGATCGCCAGGACGATCAGCACCCCGACGAAGCTCATGATGCTGACCAGCGCCTGGATGATGCCGGTCTGGAGGAGGTTGGAGAACGCGTCGACGTCGGTGGTCATACGGGTCATGATGCGACCCGCCATCTCCCGGTCGTAGTAGTCGAGCGCGAGCCGTTGCAGATGCGAGAAGATCCGGATGCGCAACGCGTAGAGCAGCCGCTCCGCGGTGCGGCCCGTGTAGCGCGTGTACGTCCACGTGAGCAGCCAGTCGGCAGTGACGGTGAGGAAGAAGAACGCGGACGCGATGAACAGCACCTTTTCCGAACCCTGGAGCACGCCGTTCTGCAGGCCGCGCTGGACGAGCAGGGGGCCGGCGAGCGTGACGAGCGTGTCGGCCACGATGAGGCCGAAGCCGATGAGCAGCTGTTTGCGGTAGGGGCGAACGAAGCGCCGGAGCCGGAAGGTCTCGTGCTTGTTCGCCTCCGCCGCGACGTCGACGTCGGGAAGGTCGTCGGCAGGCGGGAGCGCCTCCACCGCGGCCAGGAGTTCGGGCGTGATCTGGAGCGCGCCCGCCCGGCCCGCGCCCATGCCACCGCCCCCCCCGCCCCCGCCTCCGCCCCGCCCGCCGCCGCCGAGGACGGGGGCGACGGAGACGAAGGCCCGGGCGCCGTTGCCGTTGGAATCGTCGCGGCGCCAGAGGTCGGGGGTGACGCCGCCCGCAGCGACGAGCTCCTCGATCGCGTCGGCCTCGGCGTCTTCGCCCGGTCCCGAAAGCAGGGCGCGGTAGCGCGCCGAGGTGGCCATGAGCTCCTCGTGCGTACCGTCCTCGACCGCGTGACCGCGCTCCATCACGACGATCCGCTCGGCGAGGCGAAGTGTGGAGCGCCGGTGCGCAATGAGGATGGTGGTGCGGTGCTCCATGATCTCGCGCAATGTTGCGTGGATCTGCTCCTCGGTGCGCGCGTCGATCGACGACGTCGCGTCATCGAGAACGAGGACGCGCGGATCGGTGAGCACGGCGCGCGCGATCGCGATGCGTTGCCGTTGCCCGCCCGAGAGTGTGAGCCCGCGTTCACCGACCACCGTGTCGTATCCGTCGGGCAACGCGGCGATGAAGTCGGACGCGCCGGCGACCTGCGCAGCGCGTCGGACGTCGTCGTCGGTGGCGTCGGGGCGCCCGTACGCGATGTTGTTCCGCACCGAGTCGGAGAACAGGAAGGCGTCCTCGAAGACGACCCCGACCTCTCGCCGGAGCGAATCGAGCGTGACGTCGCGCACATCCACGCCGTCGATCTTGATCGCACCCTCTTGCACGTCGTAGAAGCGCGGGAGCAGCAGGCTCACCGTCGACTTGCCCGAACCCGACACACCGACGAGTGCGACGGTCTCGCCGGGGGCGACACGCAGCGAGAAGTCGGAGAGCACTGGTTCCGAGCGCAGGTAGCCGTAGTTGACGTGCTCGACGACGACCTCGCCCGCTGCGGCGACGAGCCGCGGCGCGCCCGGCTTCTCCTTCACCACCGGGTTCGAGTCGAGGATCTCGAAGATCCGCTCCGCCGCGGCGCGCGTCTGCTGGGACACCGCGATGATGTTGGCCATCATGCGCACCGGTGCGAGCAACTGCGCGAGATAGGTGGCGAAAGCGAGGAAGGTACCGAGAGTGATCTCGCCCTGGATGGCGAGGTAACCGCCGAACGCCAGTACGCCGACTTGGCCGAACGACGGGATGGCAGCGAGGAGCGACGAGTACTTCGCCTGGATCCGGATGTTGCGGACGCGTGACTGGTAGAGATTCTCGGCGACGTCGGCGAGCGAATCGATCTCGCGGTCCTCCTGACCGAATCCCTTCACGACTCGGACACCGCTGACGGCTTCGTCGACCACGCCGGCAACCTCACCGGCACGCTGGAGTGCGTCCCACTGCGCCGGGTACATCTTCTTGCGCAACCGCAGCGACACGAAGAGCAGCGCAGGCACGGTCAAGACGGTCACCAGGGTGAGCAGCGGCGACATCCAGAGCATGAAGAACAGCGACAGCAGGAGGAGGACGACGTTGCCGGTGAGCATCGGCATGAAGTTGAGGAGTTGCTGCACGAGCTGGAGGTCGGAGCTCGCGCGCGACACGAGCTGGCCGGTTGGCAGTTCGTCGTGCCGTGCGAAGTCGAGGCGCTGGAGGCGTTCGAACAACGCGTTGCGCAGGTCGTTCTGCACGTCGATGCCGTAGCGCCCGCCGTAGTACCGCCGGATGTACTGGAAGAGGAAGTTCACTGCAGCGAGCCCGACGAGCAGGACCAGCAGCGGTCCGACCGGCTCGGTCTGTGTGGTGATCGTGTTGTCGAAGATCGCGCGCTGTACGAGCGGCAGGATCGATGTGATGACCTGGCCGAGGATCGCGACACCGAAGGCGATCAAGACTCCACGCTTGTGGCGTACCAGGAATGGCCACAACTTCCGGATCCAGCCCGGTTCGATCGCCGCCTTCATCGTGTGGCGCTGACTCCCATACCATCGGCTCGCTTGGTGTGAGCTCGTTCGCCTTGCGCGGTGAGGGCGCCGGCGAGCTGGTCGAGGGCGTCCTCGATCACCGACGTGTCGCGGACGTCGGCCAGGAGGGCGTCGAGCTTCTCGCGCATCGCGCGCTCCGCGACCTGGAGCGCCGCGCGTCCCGCCGAAGTGATGGTGAGCCGAACCGCCCGACGGTCGCCGTCGACCGACGTGCGGTCGACCATGCCGTTGGTGACCAGCGTCTCGACCGCGGCCGACACCGTGGGGCGGGCCAGCGCCAGCTGCCCGGCGAGGCTGCTGGCGCGCTCCTCACCGCGAACGATCAGCGCGAGCAGGCGGTACTGGGGAAGGGTCAGGTCGGCGCACGCCCGTTCCAGCTCACGCACGACCCAAACCAGGGTGAGGATGTCCCGGTCTTGCTCCGTGTGCTCGCTCACGCTGAGAGCATAGCGAACAGTTCGGGAAGCTAACTGTTACCTTCCTCTCTTTGGTCGCTCGCTACGAGCCGGGGATACCCCGGCTCGCTTCACGCTCGTTCCCAGACGACAGCCCCGTTTCACCTCCCTGTAACGAACACGAAACAACCGCTCCGTACGGTCTCGGGGTGGCGAACGCGCAGCCCCGAGCCGACGTCGTGTTGATCCGATGGCCCGAAGAAGGGGCGCGTCTCGAGAGCCTTCGGGCAACGGGTGCTCCCCGGCTGCTGCTCGTGGGCGAGAGTCTCGCGGCGCCCTCCTCGATCGATCCCCTCGAGGATTGGATTCGGCTGCCGGCCGCGGACGGCGACCTTCGTGCGCGCGTGGCCACGCTCCAGGCCCGCGGCAAAGCAGTCACCGCACCGACGGTCGACGCCGACGGGCTGCTCCGGCATCGCAAACGTTGGGTGACGCTATCGCCCGTCGAGCGAGCCCTCGTTGCAGCGATGGTCGACCGGTTCGGCGCGGTGGTCGGCCGTGACACGCTCGTGCGCCGGGCATGGCCGGGCGCCAGCCCCACTCGAAACGCACTCGACGTGCACATGCTGCGTCTCCGCCGTCGCATCTCGTCCCTGGGACTCGAGGTGCGCACCGTCCGTGCCCGGGGGTACCTACTGCAAGAGGTCGAGGGGCGCGAGCCCGCCGGCGCCTGAATCAGGCGTAGTCGATGGACGTCACCGGGGTTCTCCTCGACATCCTCGTCGTGCTCATCGCGGCGAAGCTCGCGGCGGAGATCGCCGAGCGCATCAACGTGCCTGCGGTGGTCGGCGAGATCGTCGCCGGTGTGATCATCGGCCCCTCGGTGCTCGCTCTCGTCTCGTCCAACGAGACGTTGAGCGTCCTCGGCGAGCTGGGCGTGATCCTGCTCCTGCTCGCGGTCGGTATGGAGATGGATCTGGGCGAGCTCGGCGCGGTCGGTCGTGCGTCGATGTCGGTCGCCGTGATCGGCGTGATCGTCCCGATGGTGGGCGGGTTCGTCGTTGCGAGCGCACTGGGGCACAGCGACAACCAGTCGCTCTTCATCGGCGCCGCGCTCTCGGCGACGAGCGTCGGCATCACCGCGCGCGTGTTCAGCGACCTGCGCGCGCTCGCGACCGTAGAGGCGCGGACGGTGCTCGGCGCCGCGGTGGCGGACGACGTGCTCGGCCTCGTGATCCTCACCGTCGTCGTGCGCCTTGTCTCGGAAGGTTCCGTGTCGGTGCTCGACGTCGCGGGAATCCTGCTCGTCGCGATCGCGTTCCTCGTGCTCACCGTGGCACTCGGGTCGCGATTCGCACCGGGATTGTTCCAGTTCCTCGACCGGCACGCGCGGTCGGCGGGCACGCTCGTCGCGCTCGCGCTGGCCTTCACCCTGGCGTTGGCGGAGCTGGCCGATGCCGCGCAGCTTGCCCCGATCGTGGGCGCGTTCGTCGCCGGGCTCGCGCTCTCCGGGAGCTCTGCCGCCGAGCGGATCCAGCGCGAGCTCGCGCCTGTCGGCCACCTCTTCATTCCCGTGTTCTTCCTTCAGATCGGGATCGACGTGAATGTGGACGACTTCATTCGTCCCGAGGTGCTCCGGATCGCGGGCGCGCTGCTCGCAGTGGCGGTGATCGCCAAGGTGGTGGCTGCGGTGGGCGCCCTCGGAGCGCCCGGCGACAAGCGCCTCATCGGCATCGGGATGATCCCGCGCGGTGAGGTAGGGCTGATCTTCGCCACCATCGGCCTGCGCGAGGGCATTCTCGGCGGCAACCTCTATGCCGCGCTGCTGCTCGTGGTGCTCGCGACCACCTTGGTGACGCCCCCGCTGCTGCGCTGGCGTCTCCTCCAACTCCGTGCCGGGCAGAGCGCACGCGCCGACAGCAGCGCGCCCGAGCCCGAGGGGGGATGGTTGCGGCGCCATGACGGCGCCATCGACCTTGCGGCGGATCCTCCGGCGCAGCTCGCGTTGCATGTCGCGTTCGACGCCGCGCTCGCCATCGCGAGCGGTGCCCGTCCGGGGTCGAAGCTGCTCGATTGGCTCGGAGTGTGGAGTGACACGCCGTTGCGGTTCGATGCCGCGGCCACGAAGAAGCTCTTCTCCGTTCTGGTCGACGGCGACCCGCGTGCCTGGCGGTTCCTCGAGACTACGGGAGTGCTGGAGCGTGCGCTTCCCGAGCTTGCCGACGCGGTTCGCCGCCGTCGCGACGATCCGTTCCTTCTCGATCCCGCGCATGTCCTGCGGTTTGCGCTCGTCGAACGCATCCGCGAGCTCATCGACGCCGATCCCGTGGCCGCGGAGGAGCACGCGCGCCTCGAACATCCGGAGTGGCTGTTGCTCGCAGCGCTCATCCTCGAGACTGCCGGCGACGACTCGTCACCGGTAGAGCTTGCGCGCCGAATTGTTCACCGTCTCGACCTCGGTGCGGCTGCGGAACAGGAGATCGCGTTGCTCGTGGGCGATTCGGTTCTGCTGCGGGGAGCCGCGCGCGAGGTCGACGGGCTCGTCGAGGAGCGGGTGTACCCGATCGCCACGCACCTCGAGCGTCCCGAGCGTGCCCGCGCGCTCTACCTGCTCACGCTCGCACTCGGTGACCTCGAACCGTGGGACCGCGAGCGCCTCGACGAGCTGTACAAGCTCGTGCTCGACCTGCTCGAGCAACCTGAAGTCACGGGGCTCGAGGCGCGCAACCTGATCGAGCGGCGCCGCGCCGAGGCGCTCCGGCTCGCGCAGGACGGCCGCGCCGTGGCCGAGCGGATCCAGCACGCGCCGCGTGAGCTTCTGCTCATGCAGGAAGCACGCGACATCGCGCGACAGGCGAAGCTGCTCGAGCCGCTTCCCGCACGTGGGCGAGCGCGCGTCGCCGTACGTCCGCTCGACGACGGTGAGTGGGGGATCGACGTTGCGTCCCGTGATCGTCCGGGCTTGCTCGCGACCGTCGCGGGCGTGCTCTCGCACCACGGCCTCGACATCCTGGACGCGGTCGTCGCGACCTGGGGCGACGGCGGCGCACTCGATTCGTTCCGCGTGCGCGGGACGTCGTCGCGCACCACGCCACCAAATTCGGAGGGGCTCGAGTCGTCGATCGTCACCGCATTCGATGCGCCTCTCGAGTCGCCGCCCAACCCCGACGCGGAGTTGTACTTCGACGACCACTCGTCGCCGTGGTACACGCTCTGCGAGGTCCGTAGCCCCGACCACCGGGGGCTGCTGCACGACCTGGCCGCGGGGATCTCGTCGGCGCGCGCCAACGTGCACATGGCGCGGCTCGCCACCATCGCGGGGAACGCGGTCGACCGCTTCGAGCTCACCGACCGGAACGGCCGCAAGCTCGACGACGCGATGGAGGCCATGGTGGTCCGCGCGATCCGTGAAGGCGTGCGCCGCCGGCGCCTTCCGAGCTTGCGCCGCTGACCTGCTCCGCGGACTGGCTCCGCGGACTGGCTCCGCGGACTGGCTCCGCGGACTGGCTCCGCGTGCGAACCTTGGTCCGTGCGCATCGGGGTGGACGCGGGCGGGACGTTTACCGACCTGGTCGGTGACGACGGGTCGGTCGTGAAGGTCGCGTCGACGCCGGCCGATCCTGCCCTTGCGATCGGTGAAGCCATCTCGCGGGTCGCGGCTTCAGCACGAGCTGTTGGCGCACGGGACGACGGTGGCCACCAACGCGTTGCTCGAGCACAATGTTGGGCGCGTGGCGCTCGTCGCGACGCGAGGCTTCTCGGATGTGATCGAGATCGCGCGGCAGGCGCGGCCCTCGCTCTACGACCAACACGTCGATCGATCACCACCGCTCGTTCCGCGCGAGTCGCGTTTCGAGGTGGGCGGGCGACTCGACGGATCGGGTTCCGAAGTGGAGGCGTTCGACGGCCACGTTCCCGATATCGATGGTGTCGATGCGGTGGCGGTGTGTCTGCTGCACGCCGATCTCGATTCGTCGCACGAGCGCGCGGTCGCGCGAGCGCTTGTGGCGCAGGGACTCGACGTTGTGTGCTCACACGAGGTCTCACCCGAGTTCCGCGAGTACGAACGTATGGTCACAACCGTTGTGGACGCCGCGCTCCGCCCGGTCTGCCGCGCGTACCTCCTCGGGCTCGGGTCGCTGGCAAGTGAGGTCTTGGTGATGACGTCGGCGGGCGGGCTCGTACCGCTCGAGGACGCGGTGACGCGGCCGGCTTCACTGTTGTTGTCGGGTCCCGTTGCCGGCGTGCGTGCGGCGGCCGTCGTCGCGGAGGCGTGCGGCTTTCCCGATGCGGTGTCGTTCGACATGGGCGGGACGAGCACCGACGTGTGCCTCGTTCGCGACGGTGCGCCGGACCCCGCGCCGGCGCTCGCTATCGCCGGGTACCCGATCCGGCTGCCCGCGGTCGCGGTGCACACGATCGGCGCGGGAGGCGGCTCGATCGCGCGGCTCGACAACGGCGGCGCGCTCGTGGTCGGCCCGCGCAGCGCCGGCGCGCGGCCGGGTCCGGCTTGCTACGGGCTTGGTGGTGAGCACGCGACGGTGACCGACGCCGACGTCGTGCTGGGCCGGATTCCGGCCGAGACCGCCTTTGCCGCGCTCGGCCGTATCGATGCCGTCGCCGCGCGACGGGCGCTCGACGGCGCCGGAGTAGCCGCGGAGGGTGTCGTGGCCGTGGTGGACGCGTCGATGGAGCGCGCCGTCCGCGTCGTGACGGTCGAGCAGGGCGTCGATCCGCGCGACCTCGCGCTCGTTGCCTTCGGCGGCGCCGGCCCGCTGCACGCGTGCGGGGTGGCCGATGCTCTCGGGATGCGCACAGTGATCATTCCGCCCCACGCCGGCGTGTTCTCGGCGGTGGGGCTCGTGTCCGCGCCCCGGCGACGCGAGCTGGTCAAGACGTGGGCGACTCCCGCGTCGGTGGCAGGTCTCGACGGTGCCCTTGATACGCTCGGGCGCGACGCGTCGGCGGCGGTCGGTGGCGCCGAGCTCGTCGAGACCTTCGTCGACTGCCGGTACGAGGGTCAGAGCCACGAGCTCACCGTGCACCGCCCGGCCGGATTCCCCGCGGAACACGAGCGGCGGAACGGCTTCGCGCGGCCCGACGCGCCGGTGGAGGTCGTCGCGCTCCGAGCGCGCGCGTCGCGCGCCGCGCCGCTGACCGTCGAACAACTCCCCGCAGTCGTGCGCCCGCGCGTCAAAGGGCCCGAGGTTGTGATCGAGCCCGACTGCAGTGTGTGGGTTCCCGACGGCTGGGTCGCCGAGCCTGGCGCGCTCGGCGCGTGGGTGATGGTGCGCGCATGAACGCCGCCGAGCTCCAGATCCTGATCTCGCGGCTCACCGGCGTTGCGGAGGAGATGGGCGCGGTCCTGCGACGCGCCGCCTACAGCCCGAACATCAAGGAGCGCGCCGACTGCTCCGCAGCATTGTTCACCGCAGCCGGGGAGCTGCTGGTGCAGGCGGAGCACATCCCGGTGCATCTCGGTTCGATGCCCGCGTCGGTAGCGGCTGCGATCGCGGCGGTCGGCGGTGAACCGCGACCCGGCGACGAGATCGTGCTCAACGACCCGTTTGCTGGGGGAACGCACCTCAACGACGTCACCCTCGTCTCCCCGTGCTTCGTGCACGGCGAGCTTGTCGGTTGGGTGGCGAACCGTGCACACCACGCCGATCTGGGAGGGATGGCCCCCGGATCGATGCCGCCCGAGGCAACCGAGATCTATCAGGAGGGGCTTCGCATCCCACCCGTCCGCCTCGACGACTCGGTCATCGAGATCCTGGTCGCGAGCTCGCGCACACCAACCGAGCGTTCCGGCGACCTCGACGCGCAGCGGGGCGCCAACCGTGTCGGCGTCGAGCGCATGCGCGCCGTTCTCGAAGCATTGGGCCTCGAAGCATTGAGCGTCGAAGGGCCGGGTTTGGCCGAGCCGCTCGACGAGATCGTCGCCTACGGCGAACGCCGGATGCGGGCGGCGCTGGCTGCCTTGCCGGACGGCGAATGGCGCTTCGAGGACGTGCTCGACTCGGCCGGCCCCCGGCCGGCGCAGCAGTCCCCGACGCGCATCGTGGTCGCGTTGTCGGTGCGTGGCGATCGCGCGTCGTTCGACTTCACGGGCACCGATACTCAGCGCGCGGGAAACGTGAACGCGGTCGAGGCCGTGACTGTGAGCGCCGTCGCATTTGCGCTGCGCGCCGCGACGGATCCGACGATCCCCGCGAATGGGGGCGCGATGCGGCCCGTGCGCGTGATCGCGCCACCGGGCACCGTCGTGGCGGCCATCGCGCCGGTGGCCGTCGGCGCCGGGAACGTCGAGGTGAGCCAGCGCGTCGCCGATGTGTGCCTCGGCGCGCTCGCGCAGGTTCTCCCGGGGCACGTCGGCGCCGCGAACCAGGGCACGATGAACAACGTGCTGCTCGGTGGAGATGGATGGGTGTATTACGAGACCATCGGCGGCGGGCAAGGTGCGCGTCCGTGGGCCGACGGCATGAGCGGCGTACACACTGCGATGACGAATACGCGGGACACTCCGGTGGAGGCGCTCGAACGCGAGTTGCCGCTCCGTATCCGGCGCTACTCGCTCCGCCGCGGGAGCGGTGGTGCCGGGGCGTACATCGGAGGCGACGGCATCGACCGCGAGATCGAGATGCTCGACGACGTGACGGTGTCGCTGGTGACCGAACGACGCGACCGGGCACCGTGGGGGCTCGACGGCGGCGCGCCCGGCGCGACGGGCGAGAACTGGCTCCTTCCCGGCGGCGAGGAGTTCGAGGCCCGGCGCGTGCCCGACAAGTGCACGCTTCAGCTTCGCGCGGGCGACGTGCTGCGGATCAGGACGCCGGGTGGCGGCGGGTACGGACGCGCACCCAAAGCCGGATGAGTCGGGGCCCGATCAGTCGGCCCGATCAGTCGGCCGGGCGCACGCTCAGGACCTCGACCTGGAAGGTGCGGCGCGGGCCCTCGTAGCCGACGGTGGCTCCGGGGCCGTGGCCGAGCAACGCCCGGCCGAGCGGTGACGATGTCGACAGCACGTCGAGCGTCTCGTGGCGCTCTTCGATCGAGCCGACGAGATAGCTCGTGGACTCGTCGTCGCCCTCCATGCGGATCTCGACGATCGTGCCCGGCCCGACGACCTCACCCGGTGCGCTCTCGACCACGACGGCCGTCTTGAGCATCTGATCGAGCTGGCGGATCCTTGCCTCG
>JBBDHW010000003.1 GCA_040880805.1 Acidimicrobiia bacterium
TGCCCAGCACGCCAACGCCACCGAAGCTGGCCCACGCCCGCTCACTGGACGCGGACCCCCCTCCCACCGGCCGCGCGAACAAACCCGAGGTGAGCCCTAACACCAAGCGAAGATCGCCAGACAACGCGACACCAAGACATCCCCGAGAACGACGAGGCGAAGCTCCAAGGGTAAGGGACGACGATGACCGCGAAGAAATGGGAGAAGAAGGTCCTCGACGAACCGGGGGCCGCCAAGCGTGTTGCAGCGATCGAGGATGAGCTGCGGCTCGCCGCGGGGCTCACGGCGCTGCGCGAGCAGGCGGGCCTCTCCCAGCGCGAACTCGCGAAGCGCATCGGTGTGTCTCAGCCTCGCATCACTGCGATCGAGCAGTCCCAGCAAGCGGTCTCAAGGGTCTCGGACGGATTTCCGAGCGCGCGTTCCCGCGGATGGGAGGCGTCCTCCACGAACACGCAACAAAGGCGGGCGTCGAGGCGACGGATGTGATCCACGCCGTTGAATGCACTGTGCAGGGTTTGTACCTTGCGATGCTCCTGGTGGGGTATGACTCCAACTTGCTCGCGCGCCCGCTCATCGTAAGTTCCGAGTCGGTCTGGGAACGGTGGCTTCCCCACGCTTACGTGGTCCCAGAACAAATCGTTGACCTGGTAAGCGAAGTCTGCGCGTTCGTCGAGTTCTGGAATCGAGCCTTCGTCGCGTGGGGCATGAAGAAGGCCGCGAAGGAACTCCCGAAGCGTCGATCAAAGATCAACTCGTCGCTCGGCGGCCTCGTCGGCGTCGGGGCCGCGCTCGCGATCGCAGAGCGCGAGGCCGAATGACGGATGCGGGCAGGGTTTCAGTTGCCCCGCGGGCGAGGCAAGGCACGATCAGTCCGCCAGAGCGCAGCACCGTCGCGCACAAAGTCGCCGAGCGGCCCGGGCCGCCGACGAGGATGCGCAAGTGAACCTCACGTACCTTCCCGACGGACGAGTCCACGTCGGTGCAGGCGCCGGTGTACTCAGGGTTCGTGTTGGAGGGGAAATTGAACCCCTACGGCCCGGAGAGCAGTAGGAGCGTGGACGCCCGGGCATGACGTCGAAGACGGGAAACTCACGAGCACCCGCTCGTCGCCCCACAACTCGGACACGCGTGGCAACTTCCCGCGCGCTGCATGATGTCGCCGCACACGTGGCAGATCACCACCTCGCTCGAACGCGGCGGCTGCCTCTCGATCGGCGCGGGCGGCACCGGGAGCGCGGCCGACGGCGCGCGATCTTCGAGCGGCAACATCTCGAGGCCGGGTTCGTCGACGATGATCGACTCCTCGACTCCCGGCAGCGTGGGCTGCATCCGCTCCCCCGTGGTGAGCACGCCGATCTCGGCGCGCTCTTCGTAGGGGAGGTACTCGATCGCGAGCTTGCGGAACAGGTAGTCGACGAGGCTCGTGGCGATCCGCAGGTCGGGGTCGTCGGTCATGCCCGCGGGCTCGAACCGGCGGTTGGTGAACGTGTCGATGAACGCACGCAGCGGCACGCCGTACTGGAGGCCGTGGCTCACCGCGATCGCAAAGGAGTCCATGATCCCCGCCAGCGTGGAGCCCTGCTTCGACACGTGGAGGAACAGCTCGCCCGGACGGCCGTCCTCGTACTCGGCCACCGTGGCGAAACCGCGGCAGTCGGCGACGCGGAACGAGAACGTCTTCGAGTTGCGCGTGCGCGGCAGCTTCTGACGCACGGGCTCCTGCACGATCACGTGCTCGACGATCCGCTCCACCGTGCCGGTGAGCTCGCCCGTCTCCGCGCCAGCCTTCTTCTGCGTGGACAGTGGTTGCCCGACCTTGCAGTTGTCGCGGTAGATCGCGACCGACTTGAGTCCGAGCTTCCACGCAGCGATGTGAAGGTCCTCGAGTTCCTCGACCGTGGTCTCCTCTGGAGTGTTCACGCTCTTTGATATCGAACCCGAAATCCATGGTTGCACCGCCGCCATCATCGTGACATGGCCCATGTACTGGATCGGGTTGTCGCCCATTGAGCACGCGAACACGGGCAAGTGCTCGGGGTTGAACGACGGCGCGCCGATGATCGTCTTGTGCTCGTCGATGTACGCGACGATCGCGTCGATCTGATCGTCGGAGTAGCCCATTCGTCGCAGCGCGCGAGGGATCGTCTGGTTGACGATGAACATCGTGCCGCCGCCGACGAGCTTCTTCGCCTTGGTGAGCGCGAGGTCGGGCTCGATACCCGTGGTATCACAATCAAGCGCCAAGGAAATTGTTCCGGTTGGTGCGATGACCGTGGCCTGTGAATTACGCACGCCGAAACGCTCGCCGAGTTCCACCGCTTCGTCCCACGCGCGCTGCGCAGCGCCGAGCAGATCAGGCGGCACCAGCTCTTCGTCGACCTTCGCGACCTCGGCGCGATGCATACGCAACACGTTGATCATCGGCTCCGCGTTCTCGGCAAAGCCGGCGAACGGACCCATGCGACCGGCGGTGCGCGCGCTGGTGGCGTACGCGTGCCCCGTCATGAGCGCGGTGATCGCGCTTGCCCATGCACGGCCATCATCGGAGTCGTAGGGCATCCCCTGAGCCATGAGGAGCGCGCCGAGGTTGGCGTACCCGAGGCCGAGCTGGCGGAACTTGCGGCTGTTGTCGGCGATCTTCTCGGTCGGGTAGTCGGCGTTCCCCACGAGGATCTCCTGCGCGGTGAACAAGACCTCGACCGTGTGCTTGAACGCCTCGACGTCGAACGTGTCGTCGTCGTCGGCGTCGAGGTACTTCAGCAGGTTGATGCTCGCGAGGTTGCACGCCGAGTTGTCGAGGTGCATGTACTCCGAGTTGTGCACGATGACCGAGTGCTCGATGAACTGCCCGTCGCTCGAGACGGCGAAGTTATGAGTTCCCTCTACCTCCAGGTCGAAGACCGGTTCCTCGTCGTCGAGCGTGACTGTGCCGATCGACGCGACTCGGTCGAGCGCGTCGCGCCCGGGGCCGTCGACCGCGCGAAGTTCGCTACCGACTGTCAGCGAGCGCGCCTCGACGTAGCTGCCGTCGCGAAGGAGGAAGGGGTGCTCCGGCGTGCACCGAAGGGCCACGCCTGCTTCGGTCCGCACGTCGACAAGGTGCGTCGTGCGACCAGCAACCCAGACATTGAGGATCCGCCGGAAGACGTGTCGACCGTTCGTCGCGTCGAACGCGCGTACCTCGGGGAGTTGCTCACCTGCGGCCGCCATTTTCTCGAGCAGCTCGAATCGGATCATGCCGCCGGCGGCGTCGACGAGCGTGTCGCCGACGAAGCAGCACGGGTTGCTCCCGTTGATGCGACCGGTGTTGGGAGCGGTGTGCCAGTGGTTGATCGTGGTGTCGAACTGCATGCCGGGATCGGCACACTCCCACGTGGCCTCGGAGATCTGACGCATCAACTCGCGCGCCTTGACCGTCTTGATCGTCTCGCCGGTGGTGATCGCGTTCAGGTGCCAGTCGCGATCCTCGAGCACGGCTTGCATGAACGCGTCGGTGACGCGCACCGAGTTGTTGGCGTTCTGGTATTGGATCGAGTAGCTGTCTTTGCCGTCGAGGTCCATGTCGAAGCCGGCATCGCGCAGCGCGCGTGCCTTGCGCTCCTCGAGTGCCTTGCACCAGATGAACTCTTCGACATCCGGATGGTCGGCGTTGAGAATGACCATCTTCGCTGCTCTGCGGGTTTTTCCGCCGGAACGTATTGTGCCGGCGGACGAATCGGCGCCGCGCATGAAGCTGACGGGACCGCTCGGCGTGCCTCCCCCCTGCAACAGTTCGCGTGAGGACCGGATCGACGAGAGGTTGATTCCTGCCCCGGAACCACCCTTGAAGATGATCCCTTCCTCGCGGTACCAGTTCAGGATGCCGTCCATCGTGTCTTCGACCGCGAGGATGAAGCAGTTGTGCACGCGCAGGTTGTTGCTCAGGTACTCGCCGCTTTCCGTTTGAATGTCGTAGACGTGCATCTCGCCCAGCGCTTCGATGCGCTCGATCTCGCAGTCGACGACCGCGCTGGTGAGCACGTGGCTGGAGCCCAGGCTCTCCACCTGATACCACTCCAACTGGTCGCCAGGACGGAGAGTGCCTGCCTCGACGAAGCCGTTGCCCTCGCCGCGACGGCCGCGCCAGACGAGGTGGTCGGCGGTGACGTCGAGCGTGAGCCCCGCCTTCGTGTGGGCGCGCAGGACTTCCTTGCGACCGTTCGCCTTGAGCGCGACGACCTTCGTGATGCCGTGCGCGTCGAAGACCTTGGTGCCGATCGCGCCGTCTTCCACGAGCTTGCCGATCGGCACAAGCCCGTCGACTGTGCTGACAAGCGCGCTGTATGGCTGGCACGCGCTCGATTGCTGGGGCACGCCCTTCACGCCGATGTTGAACCACACGGGCGAGTTGAACGCGGCGCGCTGGGTGAGGAGGATGAACTTCAGCTCGTTGCGGAACGCAGCGCCCTCGTGCTCGTCGACGAAGTAGCCGTCGCGCACACCCCACGCGGTGATCGTGTCGGCGATGCGGTCGATCACCTGCCGGACCGACGTCTCGCGCTCGGGTGTGCCGAGTGTGCCGCGGAAGTACTTCTGAGCGACGATGTTGGTGGCGTTCTGCGACCAGGTCGTGGGGAACTCGACGTCGGGCTGGAAGAACGCGTCGGTGCCGTCCTTGTAGTTCTGGATCCGGGCCTCGCGCCGCTCCCACTCGACCATGTCGTAGGGGTGCGTCCCGGGCCGCGTGAAGTAGCGGCCGATCCCGATCCCGATCTGCTCCGGCGCGATAGCCATCCCGGTCTCTCCCCTTCCGAATGGTGCGCGCACGAAACCACTAGATCTTGTGGTAGAGCGCGCTAGTGCCGCTAGATGGTGGTGCGAAGGACAACCATAGAACTACACCGATGTGATTGCAAGGGTTGTTTTGGGAGGCCCGGAAGCCGGGCTCCGCTACCGGCGACGAGCCTTCGGCGCGGTGCTCTTCTGGAGATCGACGACCTCGCGCTCGAAGTCGCCGAGGTCGTCGAAGCCCTTGTAGACGGACGCGAATCGCACGGCGGAGACCGGGTCGAGC
Organism: Acidimicrobiia bacterium; assembly: GCA_040880805.1. Lineage (NCBI taxonomy): Bacteria > Bacillati > Actinomycetota > Acidimicrobiia > Acidimicrobiia bacterium. The sequence continues at coordinate 5,054 of JBBDHW010000003.1, forward strand.
TGGCGCAACCGCTCGAGCACCGTGCGGCCCACCCACTCGCTCGTGACCTCGTGACCACGGGCGCGCGCGGCCTCGTCGACCTCGGCTGCGAGTGCGTCGACCGCGGCCGCGTCGATCGAGCTCCCTGCGACGGCCCGTTCGATCCCAGCGCGCACCTTTTCGAGATCGAACGGCTCGCGCGTGCCCGAGCGCTTCAACACCATCACCGGGAGCTCGTCGATGCGCTCGTAGGTGGTGAAGCGACGGCCGCAGCCAAGGCACTCCCGCCTGCGCCGCACCGCCGAGCCGTCGTCGGCCGGTCGCGAGTCGATGACCTTGTCGTCGTCGGCTTCGCAGAACGGACAGCGCACGCGCGCCACGGTAGACCCGGCCCCTCCCCTCCCGCTTCCCCTCCCGCGGCCCCTTCGTGGGCCGCAGCCACGGCGGCCCGGCCCGCAACGCCGGGCCGCCGTGGGCGATCTCTGCCGGGAGCGCAACGGAGGGTCGCTCGCCGGAGGCCGCTCAACCGAGAGTGGAGCGACCCATACGGTTGGTTACCCGCCCCACTCGACGCGCTCACCCGGCGTGAGCGGCGCGCCGTGCCTCGCCTGCGCGAGGGCGTCGACGACCGGGCGGGGGTCCTCACCCGGCGCCAGGCGCTGCGCGACCGACCACAGCGAGTCGCCCGGGCGGACGACCGTGTGGACGAGAATGGCCGGGCGGCGCTCGGGAACTGCGAGGGTGGAGCCCCCGAGCGCGGCACCCGCCTGCGCCATCACGAGCACGAGCATCATCCCCAGCAGCACGGCGGTGATCCGCCGGCGCAGGTAGACGGCGCGTGTTGCCGGGCGGTGCGGGCGGGTCGTGGGTCCCGCCCGGTGCCCGGGAACTGCGGTGATCGTGACGGCGGCCATGTCTTGTGCTCCTGTTTCGGGTCTCTCGTTCGTGCCCGCTCTCCAGCTCTTGCTGCCTCGGGGAGCAAACCATGGGGGTGAGACAGTTATCCCGGAGCCTTCCCAACGAACGGACGTTCGGATCGTCGCACGAACGCCCGTTCGACGTCAAGGAATTTCCGAACAGATGTTTGCCCCGAACGCACGATCGTGCTACTGTGCCGACATGACCGATTTGACCCCCCGGCAGCGCCAGGTGCTCGAGTTCGTCGACTCCGAAGTCAGGCACCGCGGATACCCCCCGAGCGTCCGCGAGATCGGGGAGGCGGTCGGGCTCTCGTCGAGCTCCACCGTCCACGCGCACCTGGCCGCGCTGCAAGACAAGGGCTACCTCACCCGCGACCCCACCAAGCCCCGCGCGCTCGAGGTGCGCTTCGACGTCGAGTCCGGCGCGCAGGTCGAGCGCCGTCCGGTCCGCCACGTGCCCCTCGTGGGCGACGTCGCCGCCGGCACCGGCGTGCTCGCGCAGGAGAACGTCGAGGAAACGCTTCCCGTACCGGAAGACTTCACCGGCGACGGCCAGCTCTTCATGGTCCGGGTGCGCGGCGATTCCATGATCGACGCCGGCATCCTCGACCGCGACTACGTCGTGGTCCGCCAGCAGCCCACTGCCGACTCGGGCGACACCGTCGTCGCGGGCATCCCGGGCGAGGAGGCCACGGTGAAGACGTTTCTCCGGCGGCGCAACAAGATCGTGCTGCGGCCCGAGAACGCCGACCTCGACGAGATGATCTTCGAGCCGTCCGACGTCACCATCTACGGCAAGGTCGTCACGGTCCTCCGACGCCTGTGACGCTGCGATCGTGCTCCGCGCGCAGCCCATGGTCGTCCTCGACGACGTCGAGGCGGGGTCGCGTTGGTTCTGCGACGTCCTCGGCTTCACGTCCGGTCACGGTGGCCCCGAATACGAGATGCTCATGGACGGCGATGAGCTCGTCGCCCAACTCCACCTCTGGGACGTGCACGAGCACGGGCATCTCGGCGACAGGGCCGACCCCTCCCGGGGGAACGGTGTCCTCCTCTGGTTCGTCATCGACGACTTCGACGGCGTCGTCCACCGCGCAATGGCGGCGGGTGTCGATGTGCTCGAGGGACCCACGTTCAACAACGGCGCGGGCCAGCACGAGATCTGGCTCCGGGGCCCCGAGGGTTACGTCGTGGTTGTCGCGAGCATCCGCGTGACCTCGGGCTGATCAGGCGACGCCGACAAACGCAGCGAGGGTCGCGTAAGCACGCTCGATCGAGTCGCGCGTCACGAGTTCACCCGCGGTGTGCGCGATCTCCGGATCGCCCGGACCGAAGTTCACCGCCGGAATCCCCCGCGACGCGAAGCGAGCGACGTCGGTCCAGCCCAGCTTCGGCCGCACGAGGAGGCCCAAGCCGTCGACGAACTCCTCGACCAACGGGTTCGTGAGGTTCGGCAACGCGCCCGCCTGCGACTGGAGCACCTCCACCGAGTCGGCGCCCTCGAGCAGCACTCGCACCTGCTCCTCCGCGTCGTCCGCGGTGTAGCACGGCGCGAAGCGTCGCCCGACCACGAGCATGCACGAGTCGGGAACGACGTTGTGCTTGCCCGAGATGCCGCCTTCCACCCGCACGACCTGGAGTGACTCGCGGTACTCGAGCCCGTCGACGAGCACCGTGTCGGACTCGTGCGCCGCGAGCCGGCCGAGCACCTCGGCGGCGCGGTGGATCGCGTTGCGACCCATCCACGGCCGCGCGGTATGCGCGCGCTCGCCCTCGAAGCGAGCTTCGAACACGATCACGCCCTGGCAGCCTGCCTCCACCCACGCGTCGGTGGGCTCGAGCAGCACCGCGAAGTCGCCGGCGAGCAGATCGGGCTGTTCTTCGAAGATCCGGCGGAGGCCGTTGAACCGCTCGGCGACTTCCTCGCACTCGTAGAAGGCGAGCGTCACATCGTGGCGAGCGCGCTCGGGATCCGCGTGTAATTCCTCGGCGAGGCGGAGCAGCACCGCGAGGCCGCCCTTCATGTCTGCGGAACCCAGGCCGTGCAGGACGTCGCCGTCGACGCGCGGAACTTCGTTGCCGTTGGCCGGCACGGTGTCGAGGTGCCCGCCAAGCACGACCCGCCGCTCGCGTCCGAACTGGGTGCGGGCGATCACGCTGGCACCGACCGTGTCGATCGCGATCGACGGCGCGCGCGACCGCAGCCGGTCTTCTACGACCTTGGCGAGCTCGGATTCGTGGTGACTCTCGGACGGAACCGCGACGAGCGCGGCGGTGAGACCGAACAGGTCGGTCGCGTCGTGTTCCAACACAGAGCCGGTCGTCATGTGGCGATCCCGTGGTCGCGCAGGATGTCGTTGAGCTTGGCCTTGTCGTGCCGCTCACCCTCGTTCAAGCGGCGGATGATCAGCGCACACGCCAACGAGAACTCGCCACCGGCGAACTTCCGCGGCCGTCCCGCTTGCACGACGATCGACCACGGCGGCACCACACCCCTCGATACCTCCTCGCCGGTCTCGGCATCGATCACCGGGATACCGGGGTTGAGGATCACACCCTCGCCGAGCACGGAGCCGTCGCCGACACGCGCACCTTGCGTGACCATGCACCGGCTGCCGATCGTGCAGTCGTTACCGATGATGACGGGCGCGGCCTGCGGGGGCTCGAGCACGCCGCCGATGCCCACACCGCCCGAGAGGTGCACGCGCTCCCCGATCTGCGCACATGACCCGACCGTCGCCCACGTATCGACCATCGTGTCTGCTCCCACGCGCGCACCGATGTTGACATAGCTCGGCATCAGGATCACGCCCGGTGCGAGGTACGAGCCCCACCGCGCCGACGCCCCGGGAACGACGCGCACGTGCGCCTGCTCGTAGTGGCGCTTGAGGGGGATCTTGTCGGCGTACTCGAACGGGCCGAGCTCGATGGTCTCCATGCGGGCGAGCCGGAACAGCAGCAGCACCGCGTACTTCAGCCACTCGTTCACGACCACTTCGTCGTCGACCAGCTCCGCGACGCGCGCCTCACCCTGGTCGAGGAGGTCGATCGCATCGTGGACCGCGCGCTGCGCTTCGTCGGCAGGCATCACCGCTGCCAGATCGTCGCGCCCCTCCCAGAGCGCAGTGATGGTCTTGGCGAGGTCGTCCACAGTTGCCGGTCTCCTTACGCAGTGAGGCGCTCGCACGCGAGCGCGAGCTGGTCGTCGGTGACGGTGAGCGCGAGCCGCGCGTGGCCTGCTCCCGCGTCGCCGTAGAAGTTGCCGGGGGCGACGAGGAGCCCGGTCTTCGCGAGGTCGGCGGTGATCGCCCATCCGTCGCTCGGGCCCGATGCGGTGCGCAGCCACAGGTAGAAGGTGGACGGCCCACCGTCGTGCACGAGATCTCGCGCCTCGAGCGCGGGCAGCGCGACCGCGCGCCGTCCCGAGTAACGCGCTTGCTGCTCACGAACGTGGGCGTCGTCGGCCAGCGCGGCTGCTGCGGCGGCCTGCACCGGCGCGGGCGTCATCAACCCGCCGTGCTTGCGGATCTCACCGAGATAGGTGACGAGCTCGCCGTCGCCGGCGACGAACCCGGCCCTCAGGCCGGCCATGTTCGAACGCTTCGACAGGGAGTGAACCGCGAGCACACCGTCGAGACCCGCCGTGAGCGCGGTGACGGGACCCGCGGGCGCGCCGGCGTCGTCGTAGGTGAACTCGGCGTAGCACTCGTCGCTCGCGACGATGATCCCGCGCTCGCGCGCCCACGCGACCGATGCCGCGATCTCGGTGGGCGTGGCGGTGACACCGGTGGGGTTCGACGGGTCGTTCAGCCAGAGCACGAGTGCGCCCTCGGCATCATCGCTCGCGACGCGCGACAGATCGATGCGCCACTGGTCGTCGACCGGTACCGGCACCGCGCGCAAGCCGGCGAGCATGGCACCCATCTCGTAGGTGGGATACGACGCGGCCGGGTAGAGCACGACGTCGCGCGACGGATCGCGCAACGACAGCGCGCGTGGCAGCGATGCCACGAACTCCTTGGTGCCGATGCAGGCGACGACCTCGTCGGCGGTGACCGTGCACCCGAAGCGGCGCTCGATCCACTTGGCCGCGGCGTTGCGGTAGGCAACGCTGCCGGTGGTTGCCGGATAACCCGTGGCGCCCGCTACCGCGTCGACGAGCGCGCGCACGGCAACCTCGGGTATCGGGTCGACCGGCGTGCCCACCGAACAGTCGACCATGCCTCCCGGCACTGCGCTCGCGACGTCCCTCAGCTCGGCGAGGCGGTCGTGCGGATAGGGAGGCGGGACGAAACCCTGCGCGGGGCTCATCGCGCCCCATTGTCCACGACGAACTCCCGGAACCTCGCAAGATCGAGATGGGGCACGCGGGCGCGTAACCGCGTGCCGCCCTCGCCGTGCACTTCCACGAGCACTTCGCCTTCGCGGTGGAGCGCCGCGACGACGTCGCCTCGCTCGTAGGGCACCTCGAGCTCCACGATGGGCACCAGTGCGCGGAGGCGCGCCGCGATCGTGTCGAGCAGCGGTTCGACGCCGTCGCCGGTGGCTGCCGACACGGCGACCGCATCGCGATGTGCATTGAGCAGCTCCGCCACTCGTTGCGGGTCGGCGACATCGGTCTTGTTGACGACGAGCAGTTCGGGCACGGCGTCGGCGCCGATCTCGCGCAGCACGGTGTGCACCGCTTCGATCTGATCCTCCGCGTCGTACGACGAGCCGTCGACCACATGCACGAGCATGTCGGCGTCGACGACCTCTTCGAGCGTGGAACGGAATGCCTCGACGAGCTGGTGCGGGAGCCGCCGCACGAACCCGACCGTGTCGGAGAACAACACGATCTCGCCGCCCGGCAGCCGCAGGCGCCGCGTGGCGGGGTCGAGCGTGGAGAAGAGGCGGTCTTCGACTGGCACCTCGGCGCGGGTGAGCCGGTTCAGCACCGTGGACTTGCCCGCGTTCGTGTACCCGACGAGCGCCAGGGTGCTCAGCTCGCGCCGTTGCCGCGCCTTGCGCTGGGTCGCGCGCGTGCGGCCGAGCCGGTCGAGGTCCTTCTCGAGCCTGCGCACTCGCTCGAGGATGCGGCGGCGGTCGACTTCGAGCTGCGTCTCACCGGGGCCGCGCGTTCCCACGAGACCGCCCCGCGCGCCACCACCCCCGCGCTGTTGGCTGAGCTGGGTGCCGCGGCCCCGCAGACGCGGCAGCCGATAACGGAGCTGTGCGAGCTCCACCTGCACCATGCCCTCCTGGCTGTGCGCGTGCTGGGCGAAGATGTCGAGGATCAGCGCGACGCGGTCGACCACGTCGCAGGAAAACAGCTTCTCGAGGTTCCGCTGCTGCGCGGGTGTGAGCTCGTCGTCGAACACGACGAGGTCGATGTCGAGCGCCTCGGAGAGCTCGCGCAGCTCCTGCGCCTTACCCGAGCCGATGTACGTGGCAGGGTCGGGCCGGTCGCGGCGCTGGAGGACGATCTCGACGGGCTCCGCGCCCGCAGTGTCGACGAGCAGCGCGAGCTCCTCGAGCGACGCTTCGGCCGCTTCCGCATCGCGCATCCCGATGCCCGTACCGACGAGGAGTGCCTTCTGTTGGACGACACCGAGGTCGACCTCGGTTGCGGTGAGGCGCCGGCGGCTCACGCGAGATCCACCTCGACGTCGAACACGTGCACAACCGGGCCGCCGAGGCGGATCGTGTCGCCCAGCTCGACGGAGAGGTCGCCGCCCAACACCTTCACGGTGACGGTCTCGCCCACGACGCCGCGCCGGTGCGCGACCGCGGCCGCCGCGCACGCGCCGGTGCCGCACGACAATGTCTCGCCTACGCCACGCTCCCACACCCGCATCGAGAGCTCGTCGGGCGCGGTGACCTTCACGAACTCCACGTTCGTGCGGTTCGGAAAGCGCTCGTCGTGCTCGAGAAGCGGGCCGTCGGTGGTGACGAGCGCGCGCGCGACGTCGTCGACGAAGAGCACGAGATGGGGGTTGCCCACGTTCGCGGTGTCCCCCTCCTCGAAACTGGCGCCGAACGTGACGGGCCCCATGTCGACGGTCGCCGCCGTGACCTGACCGTTCGCGTCACATTCGACGTCGACCACGCGGCGACCGCCGTCGGTGTCGACCACGAGGCGCTTGCCGTCTCCGAGGCCCGCTTCGACGGCCACCCACGCCAGACACCGCATGCCGTTGCCGCTCATCTCCGCACGCCCCCCGTCGGCGTTGTACAGCACCATCGAACAATCGGCGCCGCGGCCACCCGGGAGCACGAGGATCAGGCCATCGGCGCCCACACCCCGATGTCGATCGCACAGGCGCGTCGCGAGATCTCCGGAGAGCGATCCGGCGTGCACGAGGAAATCGTTCCCGGTGGCGTGCAGCTTCGAGAGGCGGGCCGTGCTCATCGGCTCCACAATGCCAGCAGGGACGGCAGCGCATCGCAGGGATTCTCCCCGGCTTCCACCCACGTGATGCGAGGATCCCGCCGGAACCACCGCACCTGGCGGCGGGCGAAGCGCAACGTGTGCCGCACGGCTTCGTCGAGCGCGGCATCGAGCGACGGTTCGCTTCCCTCCAGGTAGGCGAGCACCTCCTTGTACCCGATCGCCTGCCGTGCACTGCGAGAGAGCGCGCCGTGTGCTGCGAGCGCGCGCACCTCTTCGACGAGGCCGGCCTCGCGCATCGCTGCGAACCGCTGTTCGATGCGGCGCGCCAGCACGTCACTCGGCATCGACAAGCCCACGATCGACACGGAAAACACGGTGTCGCCGTACGACTGGATACCAGGACCGAACGACGAAAAGGGCTGACCGGTGATGCGCATCACCTCGAGCGCGCGCACGATCCGGCGCGCGTTGCCCGGCTCGATGCGCGCCGCCGCCACCGGATCGACTCGCTCCAACTCCGCGTAGGCGGACGTCAGCCCCTCCGGCGTCGAGACCTCCGCTTCGCATTCGGCGCGCACCGAGAGATCCTCGGGCGGGAAGCTCAGCGGATCGATGACGGCCTGCAGATAGAGACCTGTACCCCCGACGAGCAGAGCGTGCTTGCCGCGCGAGTCGATGTCGGCGACCGCGTCGCGCGCCGCGGCCTGGAAACGCGCGACCGACCAGTCCTCCGAGGGATCGGCGACGTCGATCAAGTGGTGCGGGACCGTGGCCCGCTCGCGCGCGGTTGGCTTGCCCGTCCCGATGTCGAGCCCGCGATACACCTGCATCGAGTCGACCGAGACGATCTCCACGTTGCCGAGCGCATGGGCAGCTGCGAGCGCGAGGTCGGACTTGCCGGAGGCGGTGGGGCCGACGAGTGCGAGGTGCGTCACGCAGGCGCCGCGGTGACGGGGATACGAACGCGTCGGTCGATCAGATCGCCGCGGAGCCAGTGCGATGCGGCGGAGGTGATCCGGATCCCGCAGGTCACGCCGGCGCGTTGGCCCACATCCGGCTCGAAGTGGACGAGCTTGTTCTGCCGCGTGCGACCGGACCACACCGCCGGGTCTTTCTTCGATGGCCCCTCGACCATTACCTGCTCGGTGCGCCCGACGCGCGCTTCGTGCTTCACCAGTGCGTGGCGCTCGACAACGTCGACCAACCTCTGCATGCGTTCCTGCGCGACGTCCGACGGCACGAAGTCGTCGGTTAAATCCGCAGCGGGCGTACCAGGACGCGGGGAGAACACGAAGGTGTACGCGGCGTCGTACGCAGCGGCGTCGACCACCTCGAGCGTGCGCTCGAAGTCGGCGTCGGTCTCGCCCGGAAAGCCGACGATGAGATCGGTGGTGACGGCGAGATCAGGGATCGCGTCGCGCGCGGCCGCCAGCCGCTTCAAGTAGCGCTCCGCGGTGTAGCCCCGGTGCATCCGCGCCAACGTGCGATCGCTCCCCGCCTGGAGCGGAAGATGCAGGTGCTCGCACACCGCCGTGCATTCGGCCATCGCCGCGATCGTCTCAGGGCGCAGGTCCTTCGGATGCGGCGACGTGAAGCGGATGCGATCGAGGCCGTCGACCGGGTCGAGCGCGCGCAGCAGGTCGGCGAACTGCGGCCGGTACTGGCCGGCACCGAGGTCGCGGCCGTACGAGTTGACGTTCTGGCCGAGCAGCGTGATCTCGCGCACGCCGTCGGCCGCGAGCTCTTCGACCTCACGAACGATTTCGCCCATGCGGCGGCTGACCTCCGCGCCCCGCACGATCGGCACGATGCAGAAGGTGCACGAGTTGTCGCACCCGAGCTGGATCGTGACCCACGCCGAGTACGGGTTGTCACGCCGCGCGGGCAACGCCGACGGGTACGCCTCGTGCTCCTCGAGGATCTCGACGATCGGCCCAAGCTGTGTGCGCGCGCGTTCCAACAGGCGGGCGGCGTGCGCCAGGTTGTGCGTGCCGAACACCACGTCGACGTGCGCGGCCCGCTCCACGATGAGCTCGCGGTCCTTCTGGGCGAGGCACCCGCCAACCGCGATCTGGAGATCGGGATTGGCCGCCTTCAGCGACTTGAGCCGGCCGAGGTGCCCGTAGAGCTTGTTGTCGGCGTTCTCCCGGATACAGCAGGTGTTGAGGACGACCACGTCGGCCGCGTCGAGGTCGTCGGTGGGTTCCATGCCGTCGGCCACGAGGAGGCCCGCGATGCGTTCCGAGTCGTGCTCGTTCATCTGACACCCGTAGGTGCGCACGTAGAAGCGGCGCGGGATGCCGGCCGAGTCGGGCGGGGCCACGGCCGATCAGTGTACGGGCGGCACCATCGCAGACGTTATCCACGACGTGAGCTACACGACGATGACCTCAACGAGACCGTCGAGGTCCCGGAAGTCCTCGCCGTTGCGTGTGTAGAGAGGAAGTTCGGCTGCAAGAGCGGTTGCTGCGATGAGCAAGTCGACTGCTCGCGCTCCTCGCGCCTTGCGGCTGGCGGCGAACAAGGAGGCGAAGATCCGGCCGTAGGCGCGTGCCGCATCGCCGTCGAAGGACAGGGGGTCGAAGGCAGCCTCCGCCCGCTGGAGCCGATCCTGTCTCCGGCCCCGCTCGTCGGGATCGCCTGTGGCGTGTGGACCCGCCGCAAGCTCCGCCAAGGTGATTGCGCTCACCGCGACTTCGATCGGAAGCTGGGATGCATCGAGCTCATCGAGGTCGATGATCACCGACGTGTCGAGGATGCCACGCTGCGGCCGTCCGTCGTCAGCCACGAGGGGTCGGATCCTGGCCGGCGGCAGCGTCGAGGTCTGCCCGGAACCGCCGGTAGTCGACGGCCGGTGCCGTCCGGAACAGCGCGATCGCCGTCTCGGCTGCGACGAAGCGATGGCGGCGCAATGGGGTGAGCTCGCCGACAGGGACGCCGTTGCGGGTGACGATGAACGTCTCGCCATCGTCGAGTTCGCGCATGATCTTGCCGCTGTCGTTGCGCAGCTCGCGTTGCGTGATCTCCCGACTCATGGGCGCAGCGTAGCACGTCGTGCTACGGCATGGCCCAACCGGCGCCTGGGGTGTCTAGCCTGCGTCGGTGCACGTGGGCGCGGGCGAGTTCGTGGTCGCCGCACTGGTGGTGCTGTGCGGCTCCCTCGTTCAGGGCACCATCGGCTTCGGGCTGAACCTCCTCGCCGCGCCGTTCGTCGCGCTCGTGCTCCCCGAGGCCCTGCCCGTGACGCTCGTGCTCGTCGCGTGGCCGGTCGGAGCCGTGACGGCGGTGCGGGAGCACCACGCACTCGACCGCCGGACGCTGCCATGGCTCCTGCTCGGAGCGGTGCCGGGAACCCTCGCCGGATTGGCGATCGTGACCCGGGCAAGTACCGACCAGCTCGCGATCATCGTGGGCGCGGTGACGTTGCTCGGGGTCGTGTTGAGCGTGGTGACGCCGCCGATCCATGTTGGCCCGGGCTCCGCCGGGATCGCTGGGTTCGTGTCGAACGTGACGGGAACCGCCGCCGCCGTCGGTGGCCCTCCCGTGGCGCTGCTGTACCAGCATCATGGCGGGCCCACTGTGCGTGCGACGCTCGGCGTGTTCTTCGCCGTGAGCGCCACGCTCTCGGTCGCGGGGTACGCGCTGACGGGTGAGATCACCGAGGACCGCGTGCTGCTCGCACTCGCCCTGCTCCCTGCGATGGCCGCCGGGATCTGGACGAGCAAGCACTTCCACGGCCTCGTCGACCGGCGCTGGCTGCGACCCACCGTGTTGACGCTGTGCGCCATCGCGGGAACCGCGGCCATCCTGCGCGGCGCGCTGTAACAACTCCCGCGACTCCGCCCCGGAAGCGACGGGAGCATCACTCCCGCCGCGCCACCGGGGGTTCTCCGCGTCAGCCCTCGATCTCGAGTGACTCTTTGTCGCCTGTGATGTCGATCTCGCCATCGCCCTCGTTACCGGTAACGTCGATTTCGGCGTCGCCAGTCGCAGGGTCGATGCCGACTTCCTTGCGAACCTTCTCACTGATCTCGACCATCATGTCGAGGTTCTCGGCAAGGAACTGCTTCGCGTTCTCGCGCCCCTGGCCGAGTTGCTCGCCTTCGTAGGTGAACCACGCGCCCGACTTCTTCACGATGCCGAGGTCGACGCCGACATCGAGCAGCGAGCCCTCACGGCTGATGCCCTTGCCGTACATGATGTCGAACTCCGCCTGTTTGAATGGGCTGGCGCAATTCTGGACGACGACACCGTCGGCGACGAACGTGTGGTCTTCGTCGACCTCGATGTCGTACACCTCGCAACGCTGCGGCTCGGTGATCGCTGCGATACGCGCGTAGTGCAGGTCCTCGTCGAGCACTCCGCGGAGGAAATCGCTGTCGAGCGCATCGGCAAGCCGGTCGAGCCGGTCGCGCCGGAGCCTGCGCACACCGAGCACTTGCGGAAGGCCGCCTTGCGGATCGCCGGCAAGATCACCGACGAGCTGCGCGGCGATCGCTGCGGTGACACCACGACCGCGCAGGTAGGCGAGTACTGGCTCGGAGGCAGACTCCGGAAGGTAGTTGGTCTGCGAGCCGCGGTGTTTGGCCAGTTCGGAATCGGCGAGCGCCTCGACGAGCTTCTGCCCACGCGGGCCCCACATCGGCAGCGCCTCCGAGAAGCGCGCCACGTTGTCGATCCCGCTCACCCGGACTTCCCAGCACGGGAGCTTGCCTTGCACGCGGCGCCCCTTGACGATGCTCGGGCGTTGGGTCGACGGGTCGTAGACCTTCACCGCGCTCCAGATGCCGAAGCGGAGGAGCAGCCAGTGGATCTGATGCGCGAGCTGCTCAGACGTGGTTGTGAAACCGCAGCGGACGCCCCCTGTCTGCTCACGGCTGACGTAGCCATCGCTCTCCAAGAGCCCGAAGAGCATGTTCCCGACCACTTCGGCCGACACGTCGGCTACGAAGAATGGTGCGGGAATCCGCTTGGTCGGTGCGAGGTGCCCGTGGATACCTGCCCATCGAGTGAGTGCGAGCACACCATTCTGCTCACCGAGGCGATGCGAGATGCTTGCCTCGATCCCGCGGGTGCGGGTCTTGCATCCCAGAGACTCTGCGATCTCCGCGACGTCCTGGTGCAGTGACGGCTGCGTGTTGATGAACGCGATCGGCGTCTTGCCGCCCACATACCCGTCGCCGATGAGGTATCCAAGCAACCGTGCGTGCGCGGGAGGCACGGGTTCGACGTCGCCGAAGCTGCCGGCTCGCCGCGGTCGCGCGACGCGGTCACCAACCGCGAGCTCGGCCGCCTCGCGCCATCCGCGGTCGGTGAGGATCTTGTGATCGGGCGTGACGCGCAACACCGTGCCGTCGCGGAGTTGCAGACCGATCACTTCCTGCTCGCCTTGGACGAACCGATCCACGATCGGGCGGACGTGCAGCTTCCCGGCCTTGTCGGCGGCCACCACCGAGCCGCCCACATCGTCGTGGACGATGTCTTCGATGAGATGAGTGAGGCCTGTTGTCGGGTCGAACACCTTCGTGCCGGCGGCGACACACTTGTTCTTCACGACCTTCACGCGAGTGCGGTTGCCGGTGACTTCCGCGCCGTCCTTGATCGACTCGATGCGGCGGATGTCGAGCCGCACCGACGAGTAGAACTTCAGCGCGCGGCCGCCCGGGGTCGTCTCAGGTGAGCCGAAGACGATTCCTATTTTTTCTCGCAACTGGTTGATGAAGATGCAGATCGTGCGCGAGCGGTTGAGGTTGCCGGTGAGCTTGCGGAGCGCCTGACTCATCAGCCGGGCCTGGAGACCCATGTGCGAGTCGCCCATCTCGCCTTCGATCTCGGCGCGGGGCACGAGCGCGGCGACCGAGTCGATGACGATCACGTCGAGCGCGCCCGAGCGGATGAGCATGTCGGCGATCTCGAGCGCCTGCTCACCGGTGTCGGGCTGCGAGATGTAGAGGTCGTCGACGTTCACGCCGATGGCCGCGGCGTACACCGGGTCCATCGCGTGCTCGGCATCGATGTACGCGCAGATGCCGCCGTTGCGCTGCGCTTCGGCGACCACGTGCATGGCGAGCGTGGACTTGCCCGACGACTCGGGTCCGAAGATCTCGACCACGCGGCCGCGAGGGAGGCCGCCGATGCCGAGGGCGATGTCGAGCGCGAGCGCGCCGGTGGGGATGGCGGCCACGCCCACATGGCCCCGCTCCCCCAACCGCATGATGGCGCCCTTGCCGTAGTTCTTCTCGATCTGGCCGAGCGCCATCTCGAGGGCCTGGTCTCGTTCCACGGTAGAACCCTCCTGATATCTGAAAGCCCTGGTATCTGAAGCCTGGGATCTGAGCGGATCTGCTGCGGGGAAGCCGTCGAGGAGGAAGGTACGACGGGGGTATGACACTTACGCGGAAACTACACCTGTGCAACTTAGCCGAACACCCGTTCGGGGGCAAGCACCCATGCCTAGAGTCTCGCTGTGGCCCGGAGCCGGACCGACCAGACAGTCGTCTGGGGCATCGCGAGCGGCCTGTTGTTCCTCGTTGCGGCGACCCTCTTTGCCGCCGCGCTCACGGTGGACGACGACGCCTCGTGGATCTGTGCCGGCCTCGCTTCACTCCTCGGTCTGCTCGCTGTTGTGTCCTTCTCCCTCGCTCTCGCCGTGCACTTCGAGCTCTGGCCCTACCCACCAGAGCCCGACCGGCAGACCACTCCTCGCAGCGGCTCGGTGCAGCTGACCCGCCGGCCCGCCGACGCATCCGACACGGAGTTCGCCCGGGACGCGCATCACCGCGCCTACCGAGACGTCGTCGAGCGCCAGTTCGGGAGCTGGAACCGGGAGGAGCAAGACGGGTTCTTCGACCGCAACTGGGCAGGTGGCGGGGTCGAGGTGCTGCTGTGCGACGACACCCCGTGCGGTTACGTCGCCGTCGAGCAGCGAACGGACGACCTCTACGTCCGTGAGCTCGTGATCCTCCCGGAGTTCCAGAATCGAGGGATCGGCTCGGCAGTCCTCGCAGAGACACTCGACCTCGCGAACAGCCGGGACGCCCCGGTGCACCTGCAAGTGCTCCGCGAGAACCGCGCGCGGTTGCTCTACGAGCGGCTGGGCTTCACGGAAACCGGCCGCACCTCCACGCACGTTCTCCTCGAGCGCGGCACCCGCCGACCGGAACCTACGGTCACGCCACCATGACACTCCGGCGAGTCGCGTTCGAAGGGCCGATCAACTTCCGCGACCTCGGCGGCTACCCCGTGGAGGGCGGAGGGCACGTGCGGTGGGGCCGTCTCTACCGCAGCGACTCGCTCCACACGATCACGCCCGACGACGTGCCTATGCTGCGCGAGCTCGGTGTTCGTACCGCCATCGACTTCCGCTCCAGCGACGAGATCGACCGCCTCGGCATCGGGCCGCTCGGCGAGGTCTCCGTCCGTCACGTGCACTGCCCCACGTTCGACGGCGCGCGCACAGAGGAACCCCCGATGTTCGAGGGAAAGACGGCCGCGGAGTTCTACGCGCTCATGATGGACCGCGGCGCCGGCGCGTACGTGGCCGCGCTCGAATCGCTGACCGAGCCGGGCGCGCTCCCCTCGGTGTTCTTCTGCGTCGCCGGAAAGGACCGCACCGGATGCTTCGCGGCGCTCGTGCTCGGTCTCCTGGGCGTCTCGAACGACGACATCGTGCTGGACTATGCGCTCACGCAGGAAATCGTGCCGATCCTCACCGCGCGCCGTCTCGAGCGCGACGGGCCTGAGGTCGACGCCGAGCGCTGGAAGCACATCCCGCCGGACTTGCGCGAAGCGCGAGTCCACGTGATGGAAGAGCTCGTCGGAATCATGCACGAACGCTGGGGAAGCTGGGAGGGATACGCCGGCGCCGCGGGAATCGGCACCGAAGTAGTGGCGCGCCTCCGCGAGGAACTTCTTGGAGGCGGCGCTCAGTAAACAGGGGTCTTCATTCGGTACTGAAGCGTTCCCAGGCTGCCTGCCGCGTGATACCGAGCGCGTCACCGATCTCTGCCCACGTGCATCGTTGTTGGCGTGCCATCGCGACGATTTCCGGTACCGCCGCCTGGACGCTCTGAGTCGACTTCCTAATGCC
This sequence comes from Acidimicrobiia bacterium, assembly GCA_040880805.1. Classification (NCBI taxonomy): domain Bacteria; kingdom Bacillati; phylum Actinomycetota; class Acidimicrobiia; species Acidimicrobiia bacterium. The sequence continues at coordinate 20,415 of JBBDHW010000003.1, forward strand.
GCGCAGCGCGCCGAGGGGGTCGCGGTCGGCGTTCTCGATGCTGAGATTCATCCTGACGTGCGTGCGTTTCTTCGCCATGCTGCTCTTCTCTGTCTGTTCCTCAGCGTCAAGCCAACCTTACAACTGTCAAGCTAACTTGTCAATCAGACGCGGATCACGTCGAGGCCGGGAACGCCGTCGTAGTCGGCGTCCCGGGAGACGACGGGCATCTCGTACGTGAGCGCAGTCGCCGCGATCCACGAGTCGTTCATCGGCATGCGACGGCCCGCGTCGCGCAATGCAAGTCGCAAGACGGCCCACACTGACGCGACGTCGCGGTCGACCGGCAGCGGCTCGAGCACCTCTGCGAGCGTCAGGGTGTCGAGTCGCCGCGCACGCGTCGGGCCGTCGGCAGCCGCGAGCACGCCGAGGCGGAGTTCGCCGATCGTCACGACGGACACGCTGATCTGCTCCGGCGGGTCACCACTCAGCGGACGCTCCAACTCGAGCGCGATGAAGAGCGAGGTGTCGGCGAGGGCGAGTGATGCCCTCACCGGATCGGTGCATCGTCGGTGGTGTCGGGAAGCAACTCGCGCAGCTCGTCGGCGAGCGCGGCGTCGGCGCGACCGCGTTCCAGAGCGGCCCGGAACGCGTCCCAGCGCATCGACCGGGGGCGCATCGGCAGCGGAACGAGATCGGCGACCGGGCGTCCCTGCACGGTGACCCGGAGGCGCTCGCCCGACTCGACCCTCCGGAGCACGGCGCTCACGTCGTTGCGCAGCTCGCGGGCCGGGATCTCGTCCATTTGCCGAGTGTCGGGTGTAGCAGAACTGCTACACCGCTCCGCCGAGCGGGAAGCTCGCCACCTCGCGGTAGACGGCGCCGTCCCAGCGAGTATCGCTCTCCATCAGCAGCACCTCGGAGACGTCCCAGAGCGGACCGACCGGGCCGTCGCCCAGCGAGTGCACGAGGTTCGCCAACGGCCGCGCCCGATGCGAGCGCGCGATCGTGAGGTGTGGGCTGAAGTCGCGCTGCTCCGGCTCGTAGCCGAGCGGCTCGGTCGCGCGCTGCACCGCGTCGGCCAGCCGCGCGAGCTCGGGCTCACCCTCGTCGAGCCCGATCCACACCACCGCGGCGCGCGACGTCGACGGGAACGCTCCCGCGCCACCCAGCGCGAGCGTCACGGGGGGCATGCCGTGGAGCCCCCAGCGCAGGGCATCGGTGAGCTCGTCGGCGTCGTCGATAGATCCGAGGAACTGGAGGGTGAGGTGCCACTGCCCCGCGTGCGTCCAGTTCAGACGAGGCGGTCCGACCGGGCGGACGGGCGCGACCGCACGCTCCACCGCGTCGAGCACCTCGGGCGGCGGCACGACCGCGACGAAGGCGCGCCGCAAAGTGGTCACGTCGACCCGCTCACGTCATCTGGGTCAAGGCAGCGCGAGGAGTCGCATTCGCAGCAGGTTGAGCACCGAGATCGTGGAGAACTGCCGGATGCGCTCGCGGTCGAACGGCAGCCGCGCGGTGACCGCCTCGGTCTCGTGGCCCGGGACCGCGATCCCGTACCAGACCGTGCCGACGGGCTGGCCCTCCATCTCGTCGGGGCCCGCCACGCCCGTGGCGGAGATCCCGACGTCGGCGCCGAGCACGCGCTGTGCGCCCTCGGCCATCTCCTTCGCCGCGGCTTCGGTGATGACGTGCTCGGCGGTCACGCCGAGGATCTCGCGCTTCACTTCGGTGGCGTAGGACGCGATCGAGCCGCGGAACGTGCGGCTCGCGCCGGGAACGTTGGCGATGCGCGCGCCGATGAACCCGCCGGTGAGCGACTCGGCGACGCCGAGCGACCAACCGCGCGCCTCGCACAGCCGCAACACTTCCGACTCCATCGTGTCGTCGTTCACCGCGAACACCAACTCGCCGAGCACCGAGCGCAGCTCACGGTCTTCCGCGTCGAGCAACTCGCGCGCTTCGTCCTCGGTGGGCGCCTTGGCGGTCATGCGCACGTAGATGCCCTCGATCCCTCGCGCGAGGAACGCGATGGTGGGGTTCGTCTGCTGGTCGACCCGTTCGGCGATCATCTCCGCGAGCCCCGACTCCGAGGCGCCCCACGTCTTCAGCGACCGCGACACGATCACCGCTCGCTCCCCCGACCGCTCGAGCAGGTCGGGCAGCACGAACTTCGTGATCATCTCGGTCATCTCGTACGGCACGCCGGGCACCGCGTAGATGATCTTCACCTCCCCGTCCGGCATCGGGACCTCGCACCGCAGCCCGGGCGCGGTGCCGATCGGGTTCGGGATCACGTCGCCGCCCTTCGGCACGTCGGCCTGCCGCAGGTTGTTCTCGGGCATCGGGCGACCACGACCTCCGAAGAGCCGAGCGACGTGCTCGATGAGCTCCTCGCGACGCTCGAGCTCGACGCCCATCACCTCGGCGACCGCCTCACGTGTGACGTCGTCGGGCGTGGGCCCGATGCCGCCGCACACGATGACGGCGTCGGCGCGGTCGAGCAACTCACGCAGGCACTGCACCATGCGACCGAGGTTGTCGCCCACCTTGCGGTGCTCGCAGGTGTCGAGGCCCGCCGCCGACAGCTGCTCCCCGATCCACGAGCTATTGGTGTCGACGATCTGGCCGAGCAGCAATTCGGTGCCGATCGCGAGGACGTCAACCCGCATCGGCGGCCCGCTGCGTCTGCTGCTTCCACCCTCGGCGCACGATGTCGAGCGCCGACACCACCGTGAGCGCGATCGCGATCCAGAGGATCGTGTCGTGCACCGTCGCCCACTCGTAGGTGGGCGGGAAGAGCACGATGCCGACCGCGAGGAACTGGAAGAACGCCTTCCACTTGCCCATCTGGAGCGCCGGGAGCGAGATGCCACGGCGCCCCGCGAACGACCGGTAGATCGAGATCCCCACCTCGCGCACCGCGACGATGGTGACTGCGGCCCACGAGAAGTCGCCGCGAAGACCGAGCGCGAAGAACCCACCGATCACGAGGAACTTGTCGGCCAAGGGATCGAGGAACGCGCCCGAGCGCGTCGCCCCGTCGCGGCGTGCGAGCCAGCCGTCGAGCCGGTCGGTGCACGCGAGCACGAACCACAGGGTCACCGTGAGCCAGGTGGAACCGCGATCCGCGATCAACAGCAGCGTGGGCACGGCGAGCACCAGCCGTGCGACGGTGACGAAGTTCGCCGGTGTGGCGATCGCGCTGTCGCTGAACCTTTTGACGCGCTCGCTCTCTGCGAGCCGGGATACCCGGCTCGCGGGCGTTCGCTCGCTGGCGAGCGCGCTGCGCTCCCTCCGGTCGCTGCGCGCGCCGCTGGCGCCGGATGTCACGGCAGGCCCTTGGCCACGAGGTCGGTGCCGAACGCGTCGGTGACGTGCGCGCGGACGAGCGCGCCGGGGCGCGCCCATTCGGCGTCGAGATGCACCACGCCGTCGATCTCGGGAGCCTCGCGATAGGTGCGACCGACGAGCACGCCGGAATCTTCGTCACGCCCGTCGACGAGCACGGAGATCTCGGCGCCCACAAGCCCGTCGCGCGCGCCGCGCGTGATGGGCTCCTGCACGTCTTCACACTCGCGCAGCCACTCTCCCACCAGGTACTCCGGTACCGCGCCCGGGAGCGACGCCGCGGGCGTGCCGTCCTCACGCGAGAACGCGAAGAACCCTGCCCAGTCGAGTTGCGCGGCTTCGAGAAACGCGAGGAGCGCGTCGTGCTGCGCTTCGTCCTCGCCCGGGAAGCCCACGATGAACGACGACCGGAACGCAGCGTCGGGCTCCTCCGCGCGGATCGACTCGATCATCGAAAGGAAGCGCTCGCCGCTCCCCCACCGCTTCATCGCGCGCAGCAGCGCGGGGTCCGCGTGCTGGAGCGACAGGTCGAAGTAGGGGACGACCGTCGGGAGCTCGAGCATCGTCGCCACCAGCGGGTCGCGCACCTCGCTCGGATACAGGTAGAGGAGGCGCACACGGGCGAGCCCGTCGGACGCGAGACGATCGAGGCGGCGGAGCAACGGCTCGAGTGAACCCGGCTCGCCCGCGTCGCGCCCGTACCACGCGAGGTCCTGCGCGACCAGCACGATCTCGGCGACGCCGCCGTTTACCAGCCCGCGCACCTCGGCTTCGATCGACTCGGGTGTGCGCGACCGTTGCTTGCCGCGGAACGACGGGATCGCGCAGAACGCGCATGCGCGGTCGCAGCCCTCCGCGATCTTCACGTAGGCCCACGGCAGCGAAGGGGCGGCCCGCGGCAGCTCGAGGAGATCGCGGACGCCGGTCGGTTTCCGGCGCGGTGGACCCAACGACACCACCTGGGCAAGCGAACCCTCGCCCGCGAACCCCACGACGGCGTCGACCTCGGGCAGCGCGGCGGCGAGCTCGTCGCCGGCGCGCTCCGCGAGGCAGCCGGTGACCACGAGCTTCGCCCCCGGCTTGCGGACGGCCGCCAGCGCCAGGATGGTGTCGATCGACTCCTGGCGCGCAGCCTCGATGAACGCACACGTGTTCACCACGACGACGTCGGCCTCGTCGGGGCCGGAGGCAGCCGCGAGCCCGTCGGCCACGAGGGACGCCACGACCTTGTCGGAGTCGACCGCGTTCTTCGGGCAGCCGAGAGTCTCGACCCAAAACATTGGCTCGTTCACTGCGGCGCAGGATACCTGCGCCGCGGACGTTCGCTCCCCTATGTCGTTGCGCTTGCCATCTGTGCTCGGCGGAGCGCGCCCTCCACGAGGAGCACCAGCGTCTCCTTCACGTGGAGTCGGTTGCGCGCGTCACAGAGGACCACCGGCACGTTGGCCGGCACCGACAGGGCCTCGCGCACCTCGCGCGGGTGATGCCGGTACACACCGTGGAAGAGGTTCACCGCGACGACGAACGGGATGCCCAGGTGCTCGAAGTAGTCGACGGCCGGGAAGCAGTCCGCGACGCGCCGGGTGTCGACGAGCACGATCCCGCCGACGGCGCCGCGCACGAGCTCGTCCCAGAGGAACAGGAACCGGTCCTGGCCCGGCGTGCCGAACAGGTACAGCACCATGTCGGGCCCGAGCGTGATCCGCCCGAAGTCCATCGCAACCGTCGTGCCGGTCTTCGTGGTCACCGGCCCGGGGAAGTCGACGCCCAGGCTCTCGACCGTGATGTCGGCCTCGGTGGTGAGGGGCTCGATCTCGGAGATGGTGCCCACGAACGTGGTCTTGCCCACGGCGTAACCACCGGCGACCACGAGCTTCATCGAGACGGGAAGGTCAGAGTGCACGGATACCCTCCAACAGCCGTTCGAGCAGCCGCACGTCGCGATGCTCGGCGCGTTCTTCTGTTGCCTGTCGCACCTGCACCATCTGCGCGTCGGCAAGGTCGCCGACGAGCACGCGCACGACTCCGACCGGGGTGCCGAGGCGCGCCGCGAGCTCTGCGACCGACGTGGGGGTCTGGCACAGCTCGATGATCTTGCGGTCCTCCGGGGTGGCATGCCGGCCGAGCTGCTCCGTCGCGACCAGAGCGAGCACCGGAGCGTGCAGCTCGAACGCGCCGAGCGACGAGCTCGTACGTCCACGCGTGAGCACGTACGGGCGCACGACCCCGCGGCGCGGAAGATCCAACACGTCCTGCTCTGTACCCGAGGGCTCCTCGTCCATGGGAGCGTCTCCCGGTGGGCCCTCGCCAATCACCGGATCGCCGGTCACCGGATCGCCGATCGCGGGAGCAACGTCTGCAGCTCCGATACGAGACCCGGTGTCAGCGCGCTCGCACACTTCTCGACGAGGACCGCCATCTCGTAGCCGACGAGGCCGACGTCACACGGACGTTCCGTCGTGACCGCGAGCACCGACGTGTCACTCACACGCATCACGAAGAGCATCGCCTGGTCCATCTCGACGATCACCTCGTACACGCGGCCGCCACCGATGGGCGCCGAAGCGCCCTTGGCGATGCTGAGGAGCCCGGCCGACACCGCGGCGAGGCGATCGCCGGAGCTCCGGTCGAGCCCGTCGGACAGCGCGATGAGAAGGCCGTCGGACGACACCACCGTCGCCTCCTTCACACCCGGCACACGCTCGACGAAGTTGGACACGAGCCAGTTGAGGTTGCGCGCCTCCGTGCTGAGCTGGGTCATCGCTCGTCCTCTCGATACTGACCTGGTCGATGCTGATCTGGCGGAACGCTGGCAGCGGGCGGTGGCCCGTCGACGGCCTCGTCGTGCTCCGCGCGCCCGCGGCGCTTGCCCAGGTCGTGGCGCGTGAGCAGCTCGTGCACGCGGTATGGCCGGAGCGGATCGGCCTCCGCAACCCGCTCGTCAGCTTCGACGGTGGGCTGGTGGCTCAGGTGGTGGCCGGGCACGCGCGTCGGGAGCGGCGCGTCGGCAACCGGCTCGTCGAGAGGCGCTTCGGCTTCCTCGGTGGGGCCGGGTTCGGGCGCGGGGTACTTGGCGACCGGTGGGATGTCGACGAGCGGGGGCGCGAACATCTGCGTGTGCCCGGGCTCGGGTTCGGCGAGGCCCTCGGCGCGCCATTCCTCCACGGGTGGCTCGTCGGCAGGTCGCCACGCGACGCGACGCGCGCCGAGCGGCATGGGCTCGCCGTCGGGCCCGATGTCGGGGGCGAAGATCGGCTCGGCGGTGGAGGGCGCGGCTTCACGCGCGAGAATTGTCGAAGGCAGGGACACCAGCGCCACGAGTCCGACCGGCGCACCCGGCCGCAGCTCGACGGTGATGTTGTGGCGAGCCGCGAGCGAACCGACGACGTGCAGGCCCAGTGCACGCGACAGGGCGAGGCCGACCACCGGGGGCTTCGCGAGCAGCTGGTTCGCTTCCGCGATCTTCTCCGCCGGCATGCCGATGCCCTGGTCGGAGATCGCGAGCACGAACCCCGACGCCGTCGTCGCGCCCGAGACGACCACCGCCGCGTCGGGCGGCGAGAACGACGTCGCGTTCTCGAGGAGCTCGGCGACGAGGTGCGCGAGGTCGGCCACCGCGTGGCCCGAGACCGCGAGCTCGTCATCGACACCGACGAGATCGACGCGCGGGAAGTCGGCAATCTCCGCGGAGGCGGACCGGACCACGTCGAGCAAGGCGATGGGCTGCTGCCACTGCCGCGGCTGCTCCGCGCCCGACAGCACGAGGAGGCTCTCCGCGTTCCGGCGCATGCGGGTGGCCATGTGGTCGAGCTTGAAGAGCGCGTCGAGCGCGGCGGGATCGTGCTCGTTGCGCTCGAGCTCGTCGAGCAGCTCGAGCTGGCGCTCGAGCAAGCTCTGGTTTCGGCGTGCGAGGTTCACGAACAGGTCGCCCATGCCCTTGCGGAGCAGGCGCGATTGCTGCTCGGCGACGTCGAGGGTCACCGACTCGACGTCGTTGAACGCCTGCGCGAGCTCACCGATCTCGTCCTCCGACGTGACGGTGATCTGCGTAGGCTTGATACCGCTGATGTCGCCGCCTTCGCGCAGCAGCTCGACGAGTTGCGGGAGCTGGGTCTGCGACATCTCGCGTGCCGCGGCAGTGAGCCGGCGGACCGGACGCAGGACGGCGCGGGCGACGAACCAGATGAGCGCCAGTGTGAGAAGCATCGCGAGCACCGCGCCGCCGCCGTAGATCCACACGTCGCGCTGGGCCGCATTCGCCCGCTCGCTCGACGCCGCCCCGATCGCTCCGTCGACCTTATCGATCGCGCGGTCGAGCGCGCGCGCTTGCTGTTGGTAGTCGTCGACGATCGTCGCGGGCTCAGGAAGAGTGGTCGGGAACGCGGCGGGCAGATCGCCGGTGGCGGTGAGATCGTCGAGGTTGACACTCGAGAACGCGCGCTCCTCGGCGCTCGTCGCGCCGACGGTGAAGCGCTGCCGCTCGCGCGCCTGCGCCGCGATCGCGCTCAGCCACGGGCCGAAGTCGTCGCGCGAGCCGGTCGCGGCCACGGTGACGAAGATCCCCGCTTCAGCCGCCAACTCGTGCTGCTCGCGCTGGAGGGAGAACACACGCGACAGGCTCGCGGAGGCTTCGGGATCCTCGAGGTCGCGCGCCGCGCGCTCGCCGAAGCGAAGCAGGTCGTCGTCGACGCCGAGGAAGAACGAGCGCGCGTCACTTGCGGAGGCGTCCAGGGAGTCGACGCTCCGCCGTTCGCGCGCGACCTGGTCGAGACCTTCGTTCGTGGCGTTCAGTGCCGCGATCGTGGTACCACTCACGCCGGCCTCGACGAAACGTTGCTCACCGTCGCGGAACACGCGCGAGGCCGCGTCGGTCCCCGTGCGCGCGGCTTCGAGCTCCGACTGCGGATCGCCATCGCTCGACACGTACCACGATGTGACGACGCTCTCGTTCTCGAGTGCGCGGCTCAGGTTGTCGAGCGACTGCATCGGGCCCGAGACCTCGCCGTACTGCTCCTGCGCGCGCAGGGCCGTGAAGCGGTCACGGAGCCCCGCCCCCGCGATCACGACGAGTGCGAGGAACGGCACGAAGAGGACGAGCAGCAGCTTGGCTCGGAAGCTGAGCCTCGTGAGCATGCTCAGATGTCGGCAGGTCCGGGCACCCGCTTGAATCAAAGGGGTCCGCGCCGGAACTCCCTACGGTCGGGCAGGCATCAGGCGCCCGCGCCGCCTTGACTCGGGCACCCCGTGCACGGATTTGCCGCCGGCACCTTGCCGGTCGAGTAGGCCCTTTCCGGCGGGAACTCGTAGAGCGACGCGGCCTCGTCGAAGAACTTCGGCTCCGACTTCGGGAACTGCCCGAACGAGAAGCGCTTCCCCCCGTTGAGGTACATGAACCGTCCCGTTCCGGGGAAGGTCTCGACCGCGTTGGTGCCGCCGGTCTTGAGGTCGGCGTTCCACCAGATCAAGTTCACGTCGGTGCCGAGGCCGAGATACTCGTCGTAGGGCAGACCCACCGTCCGCCCGTAGCCGGTCTGGAACGAGACGGTCCCGTTGGACGCTCCGCCCACGGCCGGCACGGAGAACAGCCCCTTCTTGACGTTCTGCGCGGTGAGCATCGGCCCCGCGTACTGCATCGTCCCGTAGATGAACGACATCCAACCGATGGTGGTGGCAGCGGTCGTGCCCTGGGTCTTGCCCCAGTACCACTCGAACTGGCCGAGTGGCGCCGGCGTGGTCGGGTCTGCAGTCGGCCGCGGCGTCAGCACACCGAGACCGAACGCGTGCTCCATCTGCGCCTGGTCGTAGGTGCGGGCGAACCCGTCGAAGTCCTGGAACTGGTAGCCGGTCACAATCCATTCGGGATTGAAGTCGTTCGATGTTGCCGCGGCCGTGAACGACCTCGCCGTGGTGTTGTTCGCGAACAGGATCACGCTCGTGACGCCCTTCGACTTCAGCTTCGCGATGAGCGTCTTCGCGGTCTCGTCGATCGTCGCGGAATCCGCTTCGGGATCGTAGGCAACCGCCTCGACGGTCGCGGTGCCGCCGTACTTCTTCATCAGCGAGTTGAAGAGTGGTACGTCGATCCTGCCTTCGGGGCTGACGAGCCCGAAGGCGCGCTTCTTCGACGCGAGCGCGGAGTCGCCGGCCCACCTCGCCTTGCGGCCGGAGAGCGAGTTCGAGAGGAAGTTCGCGACGAGGTAGATGGATGCGGTGCTGTCGGCCTGCGTCGCCCACCGGTACGGCGCCTGCTTCTCGAGTTGCGCGGTGGTGAGCGCGCTCGCGGCAGCGCCGTTGACGATGATCTTGGCGTTGGCCATCTCGGCCTCGAAGACCGACGCGCCCTGGCTCTGGTTCGCCGCGTCGATCACGATGAACGGCTTCAACCCCTTGACCAGCAGGGCATCGGCGCGCTGGGCGGCTTCGTCGGGACCCGACGCCTTGACGAACTCGTAGACGGGCTTGCGGCCCCACGTCTGGTAGGTGCTGAACTTCTCGATCGCGTACTGGAACACCTCGTCGAAGTCTTTGAAGCTGTCGGTCCAGGTGCCGGGCTGACCGGTCACCTGGTTGATCGGGAGACGCCCGCCGGCGGCGCGCTCCGCATCCTCCATGGCTTCGTTGCCGTAGTACACGACGACCTTCACGCTGTCGGCGGTCACACCGGGGGCGGTTGCACCGCCGTTGTCCTTGCCCGCGGGCCATGGATTCACGCACAAGGGACCGGATCCCACCGCGGCGAAGCTCGTCCGTTTCGTCGCGGCGGTGCACGTGTCTTCGGCGAGCGCCGCTTTCGAGCCGATGCCGACGCCTGCGACCTGGGGACCCGTCGTGCCCGTCGCCGCACCTGCGCTCGTGGTGAGCATCGGTACCAACAGAGCCCCCAGCAGCGCGGCGGCCGCCGCGAGAGAGCCGGATCGTTTGCCCACTGTGCCCATCGTGCTCATCCCCCCAGATGTCGGAACCGCAGTTCTGGTGACGGAGAATGTACCGCGGACCCTGACTCAAACCTTGTCGCGCAGCTCCTCGAGCTCCTCGACGGTCATGAGCACCGCACGGGCCTTCGAGCCCTCGGAGGGACCCACCACGCCGCGGCGCTCCAGGAGATCCATCAGGCGCCCGGCCCGGGCGAAGCCGACCCGCAGCTTGCGCTGGAGCATGCTGGTGGATCCGAAGCCGCTCCGGACCACCAGGTCCATGGCCTCGTCGAGCAGCTCGTCGGTATCGGGCGAGCCGTCGTCGACCGATCGACCACGGGCCGACTCGTCGCCGGCGATACCGTCCACGTACGTGAGGGCGGACACCTGCCGTCGCCAGTGGGCGACGACCTTGCGCACGCACTCCTCGTCGACCCACGCGCCCTGGATGCGCTGCGCACGGCTCGAGCTGGCGCCGAGCAGCAGCATGTCGCCCTGGCCGATGAGCTTCTCGGCGCCGGCCTGGTCGAGGATCACGCGGGAGTCGGCGAGGCTGCTCACCGAGAACGCGAGCCGGCTCGGGACGTTGGCCTTGATCACGCCGGTGATCACGTCGACGGACGGGCGTTGCGTGGCGATCACGAGGTGGATGCCGACCGCGCGCGCCATCTGCGCGATCCGGCAGATGCTCGCCTCCACATCACGCGCGGCGACCATCATGAGGTCGTTGAGCTCGTCGACGACGATCACGATGAACGGCAGCCGCTCGTACCCGTGGCCGGTGACGGGATCGGGATCGTCCTTGGTGGGCAGCTCACCGCGGTCGAATGCGGTGTTGTAACCGGTGATGTCGCGCACGCCCACCTCTGCCAGCAGCTCGTACCGCAGGTCCATCTCACGGACCGCCCAGTCGAGCGCGTTCGCCGCCTTCTTGGGGTTGGTGACGACCTGCGTGAGCAGATGCGGAAGGTCGTTGTACGCGCCGAGCTCGACCCGCTTCGGGTCGACGAGGATGAGCCGCACCTGGTCGGGCGTGCAACGCATGAGCAACGACGTGACGAGCGAGTTGATGCAACTCGACTTTCCCGCGCCGGTTGCGCCCGCGATGAGCACGTGCGGCAGCGTCGTGAGGTCGAGCATCACGGACTTCCCGGTGATGTCGCGACCGAGGCCGGCGGCGAGCGGCGGCGTTGCCCGTTGCGCTTCGGGCGCGGCGAGGACGTCGCCGAGGGTGACGAGCTCGCGCTGGCGGTTCGGCACTTCCACGCCGATCGCGCTGCGCCCCGGTATCGGCGCGAGGATGCGCACGTCGGGCGAGGCCATCGCGTACTGGATGTCGTGGCTGAGCCCGGTGACGCGGTTCACCTTGACCCCGGGACCGAGGTCGAGCGCGTACTGAGTGACGGTGGGCCCGATGGTCATGCCGATCAGCCGCGCGTCGACACCGTGCTGCGCGAGCGTGGCCTCGAGCACGCGCCCGCCTTCCTCCGCGATCCGGCGGTCGGCGAGCGCGCCGCTGCCACGCTTCAGGAGAGTGAGCGGCGGAAGCTTCCAGTCACCGACACGCGCGTGCGCGTCGTCGCCGAGCTCGATGACCAGCTGACCATCCGGCTGACCGTCGGGATCGGTGGAAGTGGGCAGCGCGATCTCGACGTGTTCCTCACGCGCGACGATCGGGATGGGCTCCGGCTCGGGCAGCGGCTCGTGCACTGGTTCGTGTACCGAGTCGTCGGCGAGCGGTTCGGGTTCGGGCTCGTCCTCGGGCCCGGCGATGTCGGCGGCACCGAGCCCGGCGCGCGCGTACCGCATGGCGTGGCGCGCGCCGCTGCCGGTGGCGGTCGCAACCGCTCGGATCGACAGGCCGAGGGCGAGGAGCACGCCGAGGAGCGCAACACCGCCGAGGATGACGCTCGCCCCGGCGACGCCCGTGGCCGCGGCGAGCGGTGCGGCGACGATGCCGCCGAGCACGCCACCGGCATCACGCATCGCATCGAGCGGACCGTCGAGCGGTGGCCGACCGTAGGCGAGGTGCAGGATGCCGACGTCGGCGGCGAGCAGGAGCAGCGCCCCGATCGCGATCCGGACCGTGGGCGGCTCGCCGGGCTCGCCCGGATCCCGAGACGTGTCGGTGTCCTCGGCGTCAGTGTGGGCGTCGTCGATCACCGCGCGCCGCGGCCACATCAGCACGACGGCGAACGCGATGCACACGATGGGGATCGCGACCCGGGCCCGCCCCAGGAGCGCACCGGTGCCGTCGGCGAGCGCGTCCCCTACCGGGCCCGCGAGGTCGGTCCACAGGCCGAGGGCGCACAGCGCACCGATGACGACCAGCCCCACCGCCGCGGCGTCGGCGCGGTGGCCGGCGAGCTGACGAGACGCGGCCGCACGCCCCTTCGAGAGCGCTGACGGCTGCTGCGCGACCGGGCGCGACCGGGATGCGGACCGGCGGCGCGCCGGCTTCCGGGCGGGCTTGCGGTTCCTGGAGCGCGCGGAACCCTTACGCCGCATCTTCGTTGCAGGCATCCCGCGAAGCTAACACCGCCCACACCAGCCACAGCAGCATCCCGTACCGATCGGCAGCCTCACCGACGCAACCGGGCGTGTGCTCACCTGTGGGCTATTCTCCGCCCATGAGGCTGCACATCGTGCTCGACGACGATCTGGTCGCCGATCTCGACTCGCGAGTCGCACCAAGGGAGCGAAGCGCGTTCATCGCACAAGCGATTCGATCGGCACTCGAGGATCAGTGGCGATGGGAACAGATCGAATCTGCCTTGGGGTCGATCTCCGATCACGGACACGCGTGGGACGACGATCCGGCTGCCTGGGTCCGCGAGCAGCGCCGGGGTGACACGCGCCGGGTTGGCTGATGGGCGCGATCCTCCTCGACACGACCGTGCTGATCGACGCGCTGCGAGGACGGGCCGCCATGGATCGGCTCCGCGCCCTTCGCGCCGACGGCGATATTCCCTGTACCTGTGCGGTCAACGTCGAGGAAGTGGTGCGTGGGCTCTTCCCGCGCGAGAGACAGGACGCGGATCGGCTGTTCGACGGCTTGCGCCTCGCGCCCCTCGGCCGGATCGAAGGTGAGCGGGCAGGAACATGGCGCCGGGATCTCGCGCGACGAGGGACGACCGTGGCGCAGGCGGACTGCCTCATCGCGGCGGCGGCGCTCGGGATCGGCGCCCGCCTCGCGACCGGCAATCCGCGCGACTTCCCGATGCGAGGGCTCACCGTCGACCACTGGCCCGTCGGCGAGTAGTACGGCTCTGATATCCGGAGCGGAGCCGCTTCCTCAGACCTCGATCACCACCGGGATGATGGCGGGACGACGGCGGGTGCGCTCGTTGATGAACTTGCCCAACGACCGGCGCGCATGCCGGCGGATTGTCTCGAAGTCGGTGGCACCCTCGTCGGCCGCCTCCGCCAGCGACGCCCGCACCGCGGCCTTTGCCTCCTCGAGCAACTCCTCCGCTTCCGGCGCGTAGACCCAACCGCGGGTGACGATCTCGGGGCCGGTGACGACGTCGCCGGTCGCCGCGTCGATGGTGACGATGACGACCACCAGCCCCTCCTCGGCGAGGTTGCGCCGGTCGCGCAGCACGCCGAGACCGACATCGCCGACGATGCCGTCGACGTACTGGTAACCGGCCGGTACCGCGCGGCGCTCCACCTCGATCCCCGACTCACATACCGTGAGCACGTCGCCGTCCTCGCACACGAGCACGTGGTCGGCTGGCACGCCCACCTCCCGCGCGAGCCGCGCGTGGTGGACGAGGTGGCGGTACTCACCGTGCACGGGGACGAACCAGTCGGGCTGCACGATGTCGAGCAGGAACTTCAGCTCCTCCTGTGACGCGTGACCCGATACGTGGACGCCCGCGTTCCCGCCGTGGATGACTTCGGCGCCGGCGCGGTGCAGCGAGTCGATCACGCGCGACACGTTCGACTCGTTCCCCGGGATCGCGTGCGCCGAGATCACGACGACATCGTCTTCGCTCACCTTGATGAACTTGTGCTCGTGCGCGGCCATGAGCGAGAGCGCGCTCAACGGCTCACCCTGCGACCCCGTGCACACCACGCACACCTCGCCCGGCGCGTAGCGCGGTACCTCCTCGATGTCGATCACGCGCTCGGTCGGGATGTCGAGCATGCCCATCTCCCGGGCGAGCGCCACGTTCTGGGTCATCGACCGCCCGAGGAATGCGACCCGACGACCGGCGTTGAGAGCCGCCTCGCACACCTGCTGCACGCGGTGGAGGTGTGAGGCGAACGAGGCGACGATGATCCGGCGCTCCGGATGGTCGCGGAACATCGTGCGCATCGTGGCCCCGACCGTGGTCTCCGACGGCGTGAACCCGGGCCGCTCGGCGTTCGTGGAGTCGGAAAGCAGCAGCTTCACGCCACCGGTCCGCTTCGCGATCTCGCCGATCAGCGCGAGGTCGGTCTTGCGGCCGTCGACCGGGGTGAGGTCGAGCTTGAAGTCGCCACTGTGGAGGATCGTCCCGGCCGGCGTGTGGTACGCGGTGGCGAAGGCATGCGGCACCGAGTGCGTCACGGGGATGAACTCGCAGTCGAACGGCCCGATCGAGCGCCGCTCACCGTCGTACACCGGGATCAACTCTGTGCGATCGAGCATCCCCGCCTCCTCGATGCGGGAACGGGCGAGACCGAGAGACAGCGGCGACCCGTAGATGGGGACGGCGACGTCGCGGAGCAGGAAGGCCAAGCCGCCCGCGTGGTCCTCGTGGGCATGCGTGAGGAACACGCCCTCGACCCGATCGGCGTTCTCGCGGAGGTACGTGAAATCGGGCAAGACGAGGTCGACGCCCGGCATGTCGACGTCGGGGAACATCAGGCCGCAATCGACGACGAGGATGCGGTCGTCGACCTCGAGGCAGAAGCAGTTGCGCCCGATCTCGCCCAGCCCGCCGAGGAAGGTGATCGTGACCGGCGGGCGACTCATCAGCGCCCGAGGGTACTGCCCGCCGGCCCTACATCGCGCGCACCGTGGTCACGCTCTCGGCCACTCAGATCCCGAGGAGCGCGTCGAGCCCGTACGTGAGACCGGGCCTCGTGGGGATCGCCTTGATCGCGAGCAGCACGCCCGGAATGAACGAGGTGCGGTCGTACGAGTCTTGCCGGATCGTGAGCGACTGGCCGGTGGTGCCCAGCAGCACCTCCTGGTGAGCCATCAGGCCGCGCAGCCTCACCGAGTGGATCGGGATGCCTGCCGCGCCCTCGCCGCCACGCGCGCCCTCGAGCACGGTCTTCGTGGTGGGATCGGGCGCCCAGTCGCCGGACGCGTCCGCCATGCGTTCCGCGGTGGCGATCGCGGTACCCGACGGCGCGTCGATCTTCTCGTCGTGGTGGAGCTCGATGATCTCGGCGGTTTCGAAGTAGGGGGCGGCGAGCTCGGCGAAGCGCATCATGAGCACCGCGCTGATCGCGAAGTTCGGCACGATGACCGCGTTCGCCTCGGACGCCTCGAAGCGCGTGCGAAACTGCTCCACCTCGGCCTTCTCGAACCCGCTCGTGCCGACGACCGCGTGCACGCCGTTGTCGGCACACCAGGCAAGGTTCTCGCGCGCGCCGTCGATCACGGTGAAGTCGACCGCGACCTCGGCGCCCGCGTGCAGGAAGGCGTCCGGCTTGGCTGCGACGTTGAGGCCGGCGCCGTGCACACCGAGCTGCCGCAGGTCGATGTCGACGTGGTACGGGTCGACCGCGGCCACGAGTTCCAGCTCGGGATCGTCGACGACCGCGTTGCAGACGGTGGACCCCATGCGCCCGCCGGCGCCGAACACACCGACTTTGATCATCCGCTCACACTAGATGACGGGTCGACTCCGCTCCGCTGCGTCTCCTATTGGCGCGCGAGATCCTCGGTCACGGGGCCGACGACGGCGAGCGAACGCCTCCCCGCAGCGAGCACACGGTCGATCACGCGTGCGATGTCGTCGTCGCCGATCGCCTCGACGCGCGCCACGACTTCGTCGATCTCGGGTACCTCGCCGAGGGTGAGCTCGGAGCGCCCGATGCGGTGCATCCGGCTCGACGAGCTCTCGAGCGAGAGCGCGAGCGAGCCCGTCATATGGCCCTTCGCGCGCTCGAGCTCGCCCTCGGTGATCCCGCCGTCGGCAATCAACCGGTCGAGCTCACCGCGGACGACGCCGAGCACTTCGTCGACCCGCTCCGGTGATGTCCCGCAGTACACCGCGAGCGCGCCGGTCTCTTCGAACGCGCTGCGGTACGAGAACACCGAGTACGCCAGGCCGCGCTGCTCACGGACCTCCTGGAAGAGGCGTGAGCTCATCCCGCCACCGAGCACCTGGTCGACCACCGCGAGCGCGTAACGGTCGGGGTCGTCGCGAGGAAGCGCGCGCATGCCGAGGACGAGGTGCGCCTGCTCGAGCGGGCGCTCGATGACCATCACCGGCCGCGGCTCCTCTGGGCTGTCTGTGCCGTCGACGCGCCGAGCGCGGGAGTGGGGAGTGCGCGCAGGGAGCGCGTCCTCGATCATCTTCACCACATCGTCATGCTCGACGTTCCCCGCTACCGCGACCACCACGTTCGCGGGGTGATAGTGCGTGCGGTGGTACACCACAATCGCGTCGCGCGGCATCGCCGCGATCGTTTCCTGCGTACCCGCGATCCCGCGCCCGAGCGGATGACCCGGGAACAGCGCGTTGGCGAACAGATCGTGGACGAGATCGTCGGGCGTGTCATCGCGCATCCGGATCTCTTCGAGGATCACCTGGCGCTCCGAATCGACGTCGTCGGAACGCAGGGCCGGCGACCACACGATGTCGGACAGGATGTCGAGCGCGAGCGGCAGGTGGCGGTCGGGCACGCGCACGTAGAACTGCGTGACCTCCTGACCGGTGGCCGCGTTCATGTCACCGCCGATCGACTCGACCGCCTCGGCGATCTGCACCGCCCGGCGCGCTTCGGTGCCTTTGAACAAGAGGTGTTCGAGGAAGTGACTCGCCCCGGCCAGTTCGTCGGGTTCGTCGCGCGAGCCCGTACCGATCCAGAAACCGACCGCGACCGAGCGGAGTGCAGGCAGTCGTTCGGTGACGATCCGCAGTCCGGACTCGAGGCGCGAACGACTGATGCCGGATGCGTCGTCGACCATTCCGCCGATCATCGACTCCGAACCCCGTCTGGTTGAGGAGCGAACGGGGCTCTCGCGGCGAGCGAAGCGACGGAGGAGCGCAGCTCGCTCGCCAGCGAGCGAACGGCCGCGAGCCGGGTACCCCGGCGCGCAGTGAGCGAGCGAATAGTCAGGGCCGGCGGCGGCGGCGTTGGCCACCGCGGTCGCCCCCGCGGTCGCCCCCGGGCCGCCCGCCACCGGTGCGCGCGCCGCCCGAGCGGCTGATCTCGGCGGGGCCGAGGTCGCCGAACTCGTCCTTGGCCTGAGATTCCCAGAACTCGTCGAACGAGGCGACATCGGCATCGGCGCTCGCCCGAGTGCGTTCTCCGTTGGGACGGTCGCCACCCTCGCCGTCGCCGCCACGATCCCGCGGCGCACGCGACTCCCGGGGCGCACGCCCGGTGCCGCCGCCGTCGTGGTCACCGCCACCACCACCGGCACTCCTGTCGGCACTCCTGTCGGCACTCCTGTCGGCACTCCTGTCAGAGCTCCTGTCGGCGCTCGTGTCGTCGGCAAACGACAGGGAGAGCTTGCCCTGGTTGTCGATGTCGTCGACGCGCACGGTGACCTCGTCGCCGAGGTTGAGGACGTCTTCGACGCGCTCGACGCGCTTGCCGCGGCCGAGCTTCGAGATGTGGAGCAGGCCGTCGCGGCCCGGCAGGACGTTGACGAACGCACCGAACTTGGTGACGTTGACGACGCGGCCGGTGTACTCGGCACCGAGCTCGGCCGTGGGCGGGTCGAGGATCAGCTCGATCCTGCGGCGCGCCTCCTCGACGTACTCGCCGTTCGTGGATCCGATCGTGACGAGCCCGACCGCTCCGTCGTCGGACACCGACACGTCGGCGCCGGTCTCCTGGGTGATCGTGTTGATGACCTTGCCCTTGGGCCCGATCACCTCGCCGATCTTGTCCATCGGGATCTCGAAGCTCACGATCTTCGGTGCGGTCTCGCGCAGCTCCGACCGCGGCTCGGCGATCGCCTCGGCCATCACGTCGAGGATCTTCATCCGCGCCTCGCGCGCCTGGATGAGCGCCTGAGTGAGCACCTCGGCGGGCAGACCGTCGATCTTGGTGTCGAGCTGGAGCGCGGTGACGAAGTCGCGCGTGCCGGCGACCTTGAAGTCCATGTCGCCGAAGGCGTCCTCGGTGCCGAGGATGTCGGTGAGCGTCGTGTACTTGCCGTCCGCGTACACGAGGCCCATCGCGATGCCGGCCACTGGAGCCTTGATCGGTACCCCCCCATCCATGAGCGACAGCGTGGACCCGCACACCGACGCCATCGACGTGGAGCCGTTCGAGCTGAGCACCTCCGACACGACGCGCAGCGTGTAGGGCCATTCCTCCTTCGAAGGGACCACCGGGAGGAGCGCCCGCTCGGCGAGCGCGCCGTGCCCGATCTCGCGGCGGCGGGGCGCACCCACGCGTCCGGTCTCAGCCGTGGAGAACGGCGGGAAGTTGTAGTGGTGGATGTAGCGCTTGGTGGTGCCGCGAAACTCGTCGAGGCCGATCGACTGCTCCATGCGTGGCATCCCGAGCGTGAGGACGCTGAGCACTTGTGTCTCGCCGCGCTGGAACAGGCCCGAGCCGTGCGAAGTGGGCACGAGCCCGACGTCGGAGGAGAGTGGCCGGAGATCGGTGGTGCCGCGGCCGTCGATGCGCACCCCCTCGTTGACGATGCGGCTGCGCACCACCTTCTTCTGCAGCGCACGGAACGCGCGCCGCACCTGGGCCCTCTCGTGGAAGAACGGTGCGGGCAGCTCCTGGGTGCCGCACAGCGCGAGCAGCAGCCCTTCCTCGATCTGGTCGACGCGAGCGTTGCGCTCGGTCTTGTCGGCAATGGCCATCGCCTCGGCGGTGTTCGGTGTGGCCTCGCCGGCGACCGCTTCGAAGACGTCGTCGTCGTAGTCGGTGTAGACCTCGTAGGTGATCGGCTCGATCGGACCGTGCTCGCGCACGACCGCCGCCACGAGCTCCTTCTGGAGGTCGATGGCGAGCCCGATCCCGAGCTTCGCCTCCTCGATCCCCTCGGCGATCACCTCTTCGGTGACTTTCGGCGCGCCCTCTTCGTAAAGGCGCCAGGTGGCCCCGGTGCCGCCCGCTTCCACCATCATGATCGCGATGTCGCCCGACTCGACCCGACGACCGGCGACGACGAGCTCGAACGTGGACTCCGTGCTCTCCTCGAATGTGGGGTGCGTGATCCACTCCGAGCCGTGGCGCGACAAGCGCACTGCGCCGATCGGACCGTCGAAGGGAATGCCCGACACCATGAGCGCGGCTGACGCGCCGTTGATCGACGCGATGTCGTGCGGGTTCTCGAGGTCGGCTCCGAGGATGGTGGCGATCACCTGGACCTCGTTGCGGAAGCCTTCGGGGAACGACGGCCGGAGGGGGCGGTCGGTGAGCCGGCACGTGAGCACCGCGGGCTCGCTCGGCCGGGCTTCACGGCGGAACACCGCTCCCGGGATCTTGCCGGCCGCGTACATCCGCTCCTCGACGTCGACTGTAAGCGGGAAGAAGTCGATGCCCTCACGGGGCTTGGTGGTGACGACGGTGGAGAGCAACATGGTGTTGCCCACCTGCACGAGCACCGCGCCGGTGGCCTGCGGCGCGAGCCGGCCGGTCTCGAGGGTCATGGTCTTGCCGGCGGCATTGATCGGGCCGCTGACGCGGATAGCTGCGCCAAATTCCTGGGAACTGGCCATGAGACGTACTCCTTCGTACGGAGCGAGCGGTGGCGGTTCCCAGTTGTCGCCGTCCGGAGTGGCCGCATTCGGTGATGGGACCCCGGGCGGTGGCGACTGACAACCGACGTCGCGCTCGCAGGTTTGAGTTGTGACGCGGAAACGGGGCGGCCCAATCACCCTGATCGGGTGCCGCTCCGCAATCCAGCTACCGCCGGAGTCCGAGCTTTGCGATCAGTGCCCGGTACCGCTCGACGTCGTTTCGCCGGAGGTAGTCGAGCAGCCGACGCCGTTGGCCGACGAGCATGAGCAGCCCACGGCGCGAGTGATGATCCTTTTCGTGGACCCTCAAGTGCTCCGTAAGGTGGTTGATCCGCCCGGTGAGCAGGGCAACCTGCACCTCCGTGGAACCCGTGTCGGACTCGTGGAGGCGGTGCTCGGTGATCGTGGTGGCAGTGTCGGGCATGAGCCGGCAGAAACCTGACTTCGGAATTTCGACTTCGGAAGTAACGGATGTGTGCCGGCCGCGTGCCGGAACACCAGCCGTTGATGCTACCACGGGGGTCGCTCAGCCGAGCAGACGGCGGGTCTGCTCCACGTCTCGCGCCATCTGCTCCACGAGGGCCTCGACGGTCTCGAAACGCACTTCGCCCCGCAGGCGCTCCACGAACCGGACCTTCACCTCGTCGCCGTAGAGGTCGCCCTCGAAGTCGAGCACGAACGCCTCGAGCAGCGACATCTCCGCGTGCTCGTAGAACGTGGGGCGCCGCCCGAGCGAGATCGCGGCGGCACGCTCCACGCCGTCGGGGCCGACGAAGGTGCCCGCGTAGATGCCGTCGGCCGGAAGGCACACCCGGGTCGGGACCATCAGGTTGGCGGTCGGGAACCCGAGCTCGCGGCCGCGGCGGTCGCCCACCTCGACCCGGCCGCGCACCTCGTGCGGTCGACCGAGCAGCTCGGTGGCGGCGGTGACGTCGCCCTCGGCCAAGAGCTCCCGGATGCGCGTCGACGAGTACACGACTCCCCCGGACGTAGCTTCGAGGCCGAGCCCCACCACCGCGAAACCGAGCTCGGCCCCCATCCGTTCGAGGAGCGCGACATTGCCACCGCGTCGCGCTCCGAAATGGAAGTCGGCCCCGACCACGACGAGCCGCGCGCCGGCGCCGTCGACGAACACCTCCCGCGCGAATTCCTCCGCGGCCTGGCGGCTGCGTGCCTCGTCGAAGTGCAGGACGAAGCAACGGTCGAGAAAGCCGGTCTCCGCGAGCAGCTCGAGCTTCTGGTCGAGCGTGGTGAGGAGCTTCGGGGCCGAGTCCGGTCGAACGACTTCAGCCGGGTGGCGATCGAACGTGACGCACACTGCGTCGAGGCCGCGCGCATCGGCCAGATCGCGCACGAGCCGAAGCACCTCGTGATGACCGAGGTGCACGCCGTCGTACACGCCGATTGTCACTGCCGCGCCCGCGTCGGACCTGAGTTCGGCGAGCCGCTCGACGATCTTCATCAGCTCTCGGTGCCCGAGGAGGCGATCACGACTGCAGGTTTACACGCTGCCCCGCGCCGTTCGTACACCGCGACGAGCTCGTCTCCTGGTCCCACGAGCGCGAACGGGCCCGGCCCCCGCTCGCCGAGCGAACCGATCGGGAACGCGATCCCGTGACTCGCGGCGCGCACCTGTTCGTCGTCGACGTCGACGCGCTCGAGATCACGCATCGCATGCGCGAGCGAGATCACGGCGCGGTCAGGTTGCGCGACCACGTCGTCGAGCTCTCGCGCCTCGGCAAGCGTGAACGACCCCACCGACAGTCGACGCAGAGAGGCCAGATGCGCGCAGCCACCGAGCGCCACGCCGAGGTCGGCGGCGAGCGCACGGATATACGTGCCGCTCCCACACTCGACGAACACCGTCACCGACGGGTACGGCCCCGACTCGAAGTCTTCGACTTCGAAGCGATCGACGCGCACTCGGCGCGGCGCGCGCTCGACGTCTTCTCCCGCGCGCGCGAGCTGGTGGAGCCGGCGTCCACCGACCTTCACCGCCGAAACCATCGGTGGGAGCTGCTCGATCTCACCCACGAAGCGCGTGACCGCAGCCTCGATGTCGTCTTGCGCGAGCGGCATCGGCTGCTGCTCGACGATCTCTCCCGCCGCGTCGAGAGTGCTCGTCGCGATCCCGAAGACGATGCGCCCCCGGTAGGACTTCCCCGCCTCCTGCAGGAAGCGCAGCAGCCGCGTCGCGCGCCCGAGCCCGACGAGCAGTACTCCCGTCGCGTCGGGATCGAGCGTGCCCGCGTGCCCCACGCGGCGCTGCCCGTACACCTTCCGCAGCTTGGCGACGACGTCGTGAGAGGTGCAGCCGCCCGGCTTGTCGACGACGACGAGTCCGTCCTTCATCGACTGGCTTTCCATCGACTGGCTCGCAGGCGCGGTCAGAGCGCGTCGCGGATCTGGGCGACCAGGTCGTCGACACCGAGCGTGGACTCGAAGCCTGCCGCGAACCGGTGGCCACCGCCGCCATGGTTCGCCGCGATCGCCTGCACGTCGACATCACCGAGGGAGCGCAGGCTCACGCGGAATGCGCCGCTCGTCTCCTCCTTGAGCACGCAGGTGACCTCGGCCTCGGTGGTGCGCCGCAAGACATCGATGAGACCCTCGGCCTCCTCGAGCGTGACGTCGTGCCGCTCGAGCATCTCCTGCCTGACCGCGGTCCAGACGAACCGTCGCTCGACATCGAGCTGCGCGTTCGCGAGCGCCTCCGAGAGGAGCTGGAGGTAGGCGAATCGGTGCTCCTCGAAGAGCTGCCGGGAGAGACGCGAGACCGGCACGTCGAACTCGACGAGCTCGCGTGCGAGATCGAAAACCGCCGGGGTGGTGGTGTCGTATTGGAAGCGCCCCGTATCGCACACGAGGGCTGCATACAGCGAGACCGCGGCCGGATCGTCGAGCGCGAGCCCGAGCTCGTGGACGAGACGGCGGACGAGCACACCGCTCGCCGCAGCGTCGGGATCGATGACGTTGATCGTTCCGTACCGCGTGTTCGAGACGTGGTGGTCGAGGACGACGAGCTCGTGCGCTGCCTCCGCGGCCGCCTGGAGATCGCCGAGACGACCGAGCGAGCCGCAGTCGAAGGTGACCATCACGTCGGGTTCGACGGGAAAGTCGTCCGGCTTCGTGAGCAGGTCGAGCCCCGGGAGCCCGCGGTAGTGCGGCGCCACGACGAACGGCGGCGGGAACGATGCGACCACGTCGCGCCCGGCCGCGCGCAACACGTGGAACAGCCCGAGCATCGAGCCGAGCGCGTCGCCGTCGGGATTGACGTGGCACGCGAGCGCGACGACTCCAGCTCCATCGATGACCTGCGCAGCGCGCGTGAGCGCGGTGTCGACTTCGGTCACTCGCTCGCCCGACTCTGGTCTTCGCGCGCGTGCAGCTCCCGGATGATCGCCTCGATACGTTGTCCCTGCTCGATCGCGGGGTCTTCGAGGAACGTGAGCTCCGGGGTGTACTTCAGCCGAACCTGACGACCGAGCTCGGTGCGCAGGTGGGGGGCGGCAGAACGCAGGGCCGCTCGGCTCCGCTCCTTGAAGTCGACCTGCTCCTTCGTCATCGGCTCTTCGGCTGTCACGTCCACCTCCGCGAGACGTTCCTGCCCAGCGCGCCGTGACCGCCGGCGCTTCGGCGCTTCCGGGCGCGATTCGAGCGCGGAATAGTAAACCGTCGCGTGCCGGAGATCCGGACTCACGTCGACGCCGGTGACGGTCACGAAGCCGAGCCGCGGATCCGAGAGCCGCTCGAGCTCGTCGGCGATGGTCTCGCGCACGACCTCGTTCACGCGGGCCATACGCGAGTACCGCCGGACGGACCCCCGATGCACCACTACGCGTCCTCCGGCTCGAGCCAACCGATCTCGCAACGGAGCAGCTCGACGTCGGGCGCGCCCGCTACGAATCGCTCCGCGGCGTCGAGGAGCTCCCGCACCCGGCCCTCGCTCTCCGCCACCACCGCCACTGCGATCGTGGCCCGCTGCCACTGGTTCTGGTGGTCGACCTCGGCCACCGAGATGCGGAACCGGTGGCGCATCCCGTCGACGATCGGGCGAATGGCGGCGCGCTTCGCCTTCAGCGACCGGCTGGCCGGAATGTGGAGCTCGAAGCTCATCGCCGCCGCGTGCATGCCCCCATTGTCGTCCTCCACGCGGCCAGGTGCGGATCAGAGTTCATCGGAGGCTCGCTCGGCATGCGTGGAGATTGTCTCCACGACCTCCGCGAACTGCGCCAGGGCCGCTTCCAAATCCTCCACGATCTCGGCGGCCAGCACCTCGGGCGACGGCAGGTTCTCGCCATCGTCGAGCGACTCGTCCCGGAGCCAGAACACGTCGAGGCTCGCCTTGTCGCGCTGCATGAGCTCGTCGTAGGTGAACCTGCGGAACCGGTCGCTCTCGGCGCGCTCGTAGCGACTCTCGGGCTGGAAGCGCTCGACGAAGTCGTCGAGATCCTCCCTCCGCAATGGGTTCTCCTTGAGGGTGAAGTGCTGGTTCGTGCGCAGGTCGTAGACCCACAACTCGCGCGTCCAGGGAGTCTCGGAGGCGGGCTTCCGGTCGAAGAACAGCACGTTCGCCTTCACACCCTGCGCGTAGAACACACCGGTCGGCAGCCGCAGCAGCGTGTGCACCTCGCAATCGTGGAGCAGCTTCCGTCGGACGGTCTCTCCGGCGCCACCTTCGAAGAGGACGTTGTCGGGCACGACAACCGCTGCGCGGCCACCGATCTCGAGCAGCGTCTTGACGTGCTGGACGAAGTTGAGCTGCTTGTTCGAGGTGGTGGCCCAGAAGTCGTCGCGGTAGTACGTGAGCGTCTCACGCTGGGACTCCCCGTCGGAGCTCACGACCGTGATCGACGACTTCTTCCCGAACGGCGGATTGGTGAGCACCATGCCGAATCGTTCGCCGGGATCACCCGCAAGGGCGTCCTCGACCCGGATCGGACTGTTCGCTTCGGGTGAACCGATCCCGTGCAGCAAGAGGTTCATCGCACACAGGCGCGCGGTGTTGTCGACGATCTCCCAACCGTGGAACGCCGAATCACGAAGAAAACGGCGCTGCTCGGGATCGAGGTGAGGATCCCGCGCCATGAACTCGTACGCGGCGAGGAAGAAACCACCAGTCCCGCACGCCGGGTCGCAGAGCGTCACCCCGGGCTCCGGTCGCATCACGTCGACGATGCCGCGGATGAGCGCGCGCGGGGTGAAGTACTGGCCGGCACCGGTCTTGGTGTCCTCCGCGTTCTTCTGGAGCAGACCTTCGTAGGCGTCGCCCTTCACATCTGCGTCGAGGGTCATCCACTCCTCTCGGTCGATCAGGTCGACGACGAGCCGCCGCAGCTTCGCGGGATCCTGGATGCGGTTCTGGGCCTTGCGGAAGATCACTCCGAGGGTGCCGGGCTGCCGGCCCAGCTCGGTGAGCACGTGCCGGTACTGCACCTCCAGCTCGTCGCCGTCGACGTCGATCAACGAGGCCCAGTCGAGCCCGGCCGGCACGACCGCGGGCCGCGAGAACGGCGGACGGGTCTGCTCGTCGGCCATCTTCAGGAACAGCAGGTACGTGAGCTGCTCGAGGTAGTCGCCGTAGGACAGCCCGTCGTCGCGCAACACGTTGCAGTAGTTCCACAACCGCTGCACGAGTCCGCTGGTGTCGCTCATCGCACCTCTACGTATGCGTATTCAGCAAGACATCATGCGTCTTGCGCTGCTGGACGAACTCATTGCATGTTCAGCAGAACTAACTGATGCTGAGTATTGCTATCAGGCCCCACGGCGGCCGCTGCACAACCATCAAAGGTCGCGGAATCACGAAGAACTCGATCTCCTCATCGTGCGGCCCATCTGCGACGGCATATCCACGCGATGAATCGCGAGTGATGGATGGTGGCCCCGCTTCTTCCAGGCGTACCAGCCAAACGACCATCGCCAGTTCGACGGCCTCAGTGGGTTGAGCGACCTGTACCCACCGCACGTAAGCATCGTCGTCGAGGTGTACGAGCCAGTCCACCGAGGGCTGTGCTACTTGTCGACGCCGAGTCGCTTCAAGTGATCGCTGAGCTGTTCCAGCACCGAAGGATGGTTGTCCCAGAACGCTGGATCATCTTTCGCCGCCATGTCCAGCTCTTCCATTCGCTGGATAGCTTCTTCGTCCCCGAGCTCGCGGATTTTACGCTTCCGCTCATCCCACTCCCGACGTAACTTCGCGGGATCAGGAGCAGGGTCTCGCGGCTCTGCGCTCACCCGGACTCACGGGCGTCGCCGCCCTCCCTGTCCTCGGCACGCAGCAAATTCAGCGGATGCCGCAGAGCACCAGGAACACGCAGAGTCGTGCTGGTACGTTCCAAGGCGCTGCCTTTCTCTCTGCTCGGAGATTAGCGACTTTTCGCGGGCAGTCTGAACCTCCTCGATCTCCTGCGCGTGCACCGTCATGCCGGCGCCGCGAAGTACATCCGCGACGACGTGGCGGCCCAAGGACCGATCGAGGAAGAACTCAAGCGGCGACGGGGAGGGTGGCACGCAGCACGTCCTCGATGTCAGCCACCGGAACGCCGAAGTCGGCCGCGACCTCTGCGAGCGGCTCGCCCGCTTTCCAGCGATCGACGACGTCCTCGAGACGCGCCGCGCCCTCGACGAAGATCGGTTGCCCAAAGGATCGGGCGGGGTCGGCCTCGACGATCGCGCGATCGGTCATCGGCAACACGACGCGATTCGCCCAACCATCGTTGGCGTAGGCGATTCGCTCGAGATAGTCCTTCACGACGCCGCCGAACACTCGCTGGCCCGACACGACGATCGTGAGGTTCTCCAACTCTTCTTCGCGCTCACGCTCGGCGTAGTCGTAGAGGAGCTGTGCTCCGTCTGTGTAGAGCCGCTTCGAGGCAAGCGCGTGTTCGATCCCGAGCTCGCCCGACAGCACTGCGACGGCGGCGCGGATGTGCTGGAGAGAGACACCCGCCCGTCGCATGGCCGCCAGAACCATGGCCTCCGCAAGGCCGCCGAATGGAATCTGGGGCTCACCCTTGGCCGCTGGAATCGACGTGACGATCGCATCGCTCGAGATCAGTTTCCGGCTGGGACGAGCGCGTTCGTAGCCGTGCGCCCACGTCGCGAGCGTCGTTCGGGGGACGCGCAGAAACCTTGCTGCTTCCGCGATGGTGTAGAGGGGTACCGCGAAGCGCGGATCACCCGAATCGCGCGTCACAGCATGCCCTCCTTCGTGGACCAACCCGCCCGAAATCGTACCGAACGCGCCCGTGGGGATCATGGAACTTCTACGGGTCGACATGCTGGTGCGAGTTCATACGTTGCGAAGGCCGGATCACGGAGCGAGAGCAACGCGGTGATCGCATGATCGAGGTCGAGTGACTCGCCGTACCAACGAGGGATACCCGTCATGTCGTCGATGTCGAGCCCGCGCTCCTCGTTGTGTTGCACGATGCCCGCTTCGTCGGCGCCGATCCAGTAGGTCGGTGCCGCGCCCAACTCCGTGCCGTTGGGGTCGGCGATGCGCAACGAACCGTCACCGAGGATCTCGAGCTTCCAACCGCCCTCGTGCACGAGGAAGTGGTGGTGCCAGCAGAGATGCACGAGGTTGGTCAGCCTGGTTGGGCCGAGGTGACACCAGTGGATTCCGTGGTGGCCGTCGAGGAAGCGTGTCTCGTGACAACCCGGCCAGCGACACGTGGTGTCGCGAGCCCGGAGCGCTCGCTTGATCGCCGGAGGGATCGTGCGGGTCTTGCGGCCGACGTCGAGGACTTCACCCGTCGGGCCGCGGACCATCAGCACCGCCGACGCGTCGCACGACAACCGACGCGCCGTCTCCGCTGCGAGCGCGGGCCCGTTGTGCACCACGCATTCGCCGTCAGTGTCGAAGGCCAGTACGTCACCGTCGACGCTCACGACCACTTGATACCGGTCTCCGCTCTTGCGAGCTGCAGGCCCGTTCGCGAGGTACGACTCGGCCATCACCAACAATGCGTCGGCGAGCGATACGCCGTAGCCCACGTCGGGATTCTCGGCACGGACCTGCTCGGCCGCGGCGTCGACCGCGGCCATGAACACTGCGCCGTCCTCGGGTGTGAGCCGGTAGTGGCCTGCCAACAGATCCTCGTCGTCCCAGTCGAACTGATGCGAACGGTTGGCACGCCGCGTGACCGCTCGCTCGGTCTCCTCCTCCCGTGACAACACTCCGCGGTAGGCCCGCACCACCGACTCGACGTGTGCCGCCGTCGCGTGCAGCGCCAGGTCGACCATCGCCTCCTCGTTCTCCGGCGTCGCGATGCGCGTGATCGCCCTCACCTTCGAGTAACTCAGCCGGCCCGCCGCGAACGCCTCGGTGACGAGGGGTAACGCATCGAGCGCACGCGCGACGCGCAGCTTCTCCTGCGCGGAACGGATGTCGAGCCCACATTTCCAGTTCAGCCAGAACGCGCACGTGCGACACCCCCACTGGAGCCAGGCCTCGCGCCGGTCGAACTCGGCGACCAGCAGGAGCCATCGGCACTCCGCCGCGGTGAGATGTGCCGCGAGCGTGGTGATCTCTGCCTCGAGCCGCTCGGTGACCAGCGCCTCGGGCAACGCCTGTTCCATGGTGACTTCCCGCTGTTCCATCAGTTGCCTCCTGGGAGCACGGGGAAGTGCGAACGTCTGTTCGATTCTACGACCGGAACCCTTGTCCCGCAAGGGGTCGATGCGTTCCGCGGAACGCATCGCGGAGGCCGAACGGGCTGCCGAGGGCACCGCATGGGGCCGGCGTTCCGCGGAACGTATTTCTGAAGGATTTCTGTCGGAGAAGCGCAGTCGACGTGTGCCCGAGACCGCCCGAGCCGCCGGCCTACGGGTCAGAACCGTTGTACTGCAAGGGCGTCATGCGTTCCGAGGAACCTATTTCTGACG